>JAUVKJ010000179.1 GCA_030592145.1 Bacteroides sp. | reverse complement strand
GGGACAGAAATTTATGTGGCTAATGTTGGCATGTATGAATATCAACTTATCAAGGGAATAGACAGGGAACGGATCAGGGAAACCGCTCCTGATAACCCTGTAGCTGGTTATCTTACACCTGAATCCATGAAGGGTTATAATTATGACTCACTGGAGGTGCCTGGACTGGGAGATCCTAATGTCCCTGAATCATTTTCAGTTTGGACGGTCAATGTTAAAGAACACGAAAAGCCTGATGTGATTGCCCGGACCAAAACGGGATTTCTTGTAGGACAGCTCATAGAAGGCATTTCCGCTGTCGGAGGTTCCAGTCCGAACTCAGTGGTTGCCACCGAAGATTATGTATTTGTAAGTAATGGGAACAATGATTGCATTTCGGTCATCGATACCGAAAAGGATACCGTCGTAGAAACCATTTTCTTAACCCTGGATGAGAGACTTGGATCCCTCCGGGGAATCATTCCCTTCGGCCTGGCCCTTTCCCATGATCAAAAGCGCCTGTATGTTGCTGAATCCGGGATCAATGCAGTAGGGATCATTGATGTACCAACATTGAAATTAATCGGACATATCCCGGTGGGATGGTTTCCTTCCAAACTGCAGGTCACACCCGATGGAAAAAAACTCATCGTAACCAATGCAAAAGGCTGCGGTAGTGGTCCGAATGGTGGAGAACAATTCCAGTCCTCTCTTGCCGGTTCTTACATCGGTTTTCTGATGCATGGCAGTGTATCCGTCCTTTCAATTCCCAAAGATGAAGAGTTGGAAGCTTACACCCGGGAGGTCAATAAAAATAATTTTAATTTCCAGAATCCTGAGTGGCCGGTGCATGACTGGCGCAGGAACAATCCCGTTCCACTTTACTCCGGGTATTCCACCAGTCCCATTAAACACCTAATATTTATCACCAAGGAGAACAGGACATATGACGAGGTTTTCGGACAGATGGAAGGAGGAAAAGGTGACCCTGACCTGGCCCGTTACGGCATGAATGCCAGTTTCTGGAATCGTACGCGAACCGATTCTGTTCAAGATGCCGATATCATGGTGAACCATCTGGCCCTTGCCCGGCAGTTTTCTATTTCAGATAATTTTTATGTGGATTCCGATGTCTCCGCTGATGGCCACCGGTGGCTGGCCTGCACCTATCCGAACGAATGGGTGGAAAGCAGTGTTCCGGCAGCTTATGGTGGCAAAAGAAACATGCGCATGGAATCTAATGCTCCCGGGAATCTTGCCTTTGTCGGATCTACCGGAGCCATTTACCCGGAAGACATGAACGAAGCCGGATCCATGTGGGAACAGTTCAGCCGGAACGACATAAGTTTTTTCAATTTCGGAGAAAGCGTGGAACTGGCGCCTTCTTATAGTGATTCCACAATGAAATATGCCGGCATCCGATACCTGATTAATTATCCGGTACCTGCACCGGTGCATGAAAATACCTCAAAACTCTATGCTACCTATAATATGGCCATCCCTGACCAGTTCAGGGCGGATATGTTTATCAAGGAATTCAATGATCGCTGGATGGGAGAAGGTAAAACCATGCCCCAGGTGCTGACTATTCTGTTGCCAAATGATCATGGTGCTGGTGATCGTCCACACGCAGGCTATCCCTTCCGGGAAAGTTACATGGCCGATAATGACCTGGCGTTGGGAAGGATTGTGGAATTCCTGTCACACACACCTTATTGGGACAGCATGGCCATTGTCATAACAGAGGATGATGCCCAGGATGGTGTAGATCACGTAGATGCCCACCGAAGCCTGCTGATGGTTGTTTCCCCTTATGCCAAAAGAAACCTTGTCTCGCATTACCATTATAGTTTTGGCTCTATTTTCAAGACATTCTGGCATATTCTGGGATTGCCATACCTGAACCAGTATGATGCCGGAGCTACAGACCTGGCAGATATGTTTACAGATCAGCCTGACTTTACTCCATATACAGCCATACCGGTTGATCTCCGCGTGTTTGATCCCCAGAAAGCCCTGGATCCATTCGATGAACAATTTGACTGGAAAGCTGTGGCTGAATCACCCCGGCTGGATGATCAGCAAGATATAATTCAGGGTCAGAAACATCAATAAACATTCATTACAATTATTATCATTATGATAGACGATAAATTACCAAACGATTGTTTCCAAATATGTAAACAAATCCTTATCTTTGTAAAAAAGATTTCATGGAGAAACCCATTGAAGTTAATTTGCTTCCAGAAGCTGAGGAATTCGTTGATAAAATTGAGATCTCAGCAAGAAAGAAGTTATTCTTTGCGATTCGGAAGACAAGATCAAGGATTTTTGGGGAATGGTTTGAGAAATTGAAAAGCTCGAAAGATATTTATGAATTTCGTATTAAAGATAGTAATAAGTTTTATCGACTTTTCGCTTTTTGGGATTCAACACAGGAGAAAGAGACTTTAATTGTTTGTTCTCATGGATTAATAAAAAAGACTAATAGGACACCGAAAAAGGAAATCGAAAAGGCTGAAATGATTAAAGAAAAATATTTTAAAGGATTGATTTAATGAATATTGACATGAAAACAAAAAACTATAAAGGATTTGATGAACTTCAGGATAAGTATTTTGGAAAATTGGGAACTCCAGAAAGAGATCAATATGAGTTTGAGTTGAACATGGAAATGATTGGTGAAAAAATGAAACAATTAAGACTCAAAAAACATTTAACACAAGCTCAATTAGGAGAATTAATAGGAGTAAAACGTTCTCAAATTTCAAAATTAGAAAAGGGAAATCATAGTGCCACTGTATCGACAATAATGAAAGTATTTCATGCAATGAAAGCAAAAGTAAAACTTAGGATAGAGACTGAAGACTTAGCAGAATTCGCATTTTAAAAACCACCTATTGCCAATAAGGGGTGATACGTAATACGGGCTGCCCCCGGGAATATCATGAATCTTTCAGCGAGGCATTAAAATAATCCTCAAGTTCGGTCAGATCCAGATAGGGGTGCTTTTCAGTCAGTTTTCGGATCTCATTCAGTTGTTTTCCGCAGAAGTCATGATGTTGTTTTGAGGAGGGGTTGAAAGGCCGGTGACTCCGGGCAATAACCAGTTTGCGGATAGCCCGGCTCAGTGCCAGGGTTTCCTCGTCGAACCAGGCTTCCGAAAATTTTTCCCAGATGTACCGGGTCATCTGATTGTTCGGGTGGACCAGGTCTTCGGCGTAGAAGCGGTAATCCCTGAGGTCGTCCATGGCGATCTCCCAGGCCGGGAAATAATCACAGTAGGAGAACAGTTCGGTGAGCTTATGAGCCGCCAGTAGCAAAGTTGATTTGCTGACCGAGTTTAAAGTGGCGCCGTCTTTCCAGTGGCGGACCGGGCTTACGGTCAGGATGATATGCAGATCCGGGATATCTGATCTCAGTCCCGCGAACAATTCCGTATAGTTATCCACGATCTGACTGACCGTCAGAAGGTGCCTGCTGAAGTTTGCAGCCG
The DNA here is from genome assembly GCA_030592145.1 of Bacteroides sp. Lineage (GTDB taxonomy): Bacteria > Bacteroidota > Bacteroidia > Bacteroidales > SM23-62 > SM23-62. The sequence goes on along the minus strand of JAUVKJ010000179.1, from coordinate 1,184 downwards.
GCAGTTTATGACAATTGGAGACTACGTTGGATGTTTTTTTGTGGATGTATACCCAAGCGGTTCCCCAGGTGAGGAGGAGAAAACGGGTATTCTTCAGATGCTCATGTGAGACCCTGATACGCCCGTTGATATTTTCCAGGCAGATGTCACGGTCGGGATGTGAAAACCGGCTATGGTGGTCAAAGGAGAACCATCTGTCGCCACCCGAATGCAGATCACTTTCAGAATATTCTTTTCCGTTCAGCAGGGCCCGGAGGTTTCGCGAGACCGAGGATGGATTGTAATTGACCCCGAAGGGATTGATATCGATCCTGAACCGGAGTTCTTTCATCATTGCGCCGATATATTCCGTAAAGCAGGAGCCTATAAACAGGACGTTTGAAGGGTAGCTGATCCTGTTCTCTGAAGGGGGGATATGTACTTCGGTCCGGAAATCCATATTTTATAAATTCAGTCCATTCAGCCAGTCCACAAGGTATTTAAAAACCTCCCTGTACTCAAATTCATTATGCAGTTCATGCCGCAAACCCTCCCAGATCTTTAATTGTGTTTTCTCAGAGGTGTTGGCCACAAATTCTACGCTGACCTTGTGCGAGGTAATTTCGTCGGCATCTCCGTGCATCAGAAGAAAAGGTTTGTTGATTTTATACACATGCCTGAGGGCATATTCCCCCCTGTCCATTATTTCGAAAGCGTACTTTGCTGAGATCAGCCTGTGAACGAGGGGATCGCTTCGGACATCGGCCCAGTGTTCCGGGTCGTGTGACAGCTTCTCGGCACCCAGCCCTTTTGCTTTGACCCTGAGTCCCGGTGCAAGGGAACTGGCAACTTTCGCGAAAACTTTCTCAACTCCGCTTACAGGGATGACCAGTCTCAGCCAGGGGGAGGTTGCAATAAGCGCAGACACAGGAGGATCTTTCGTGATTGCATAATTGATGACAATATTCCCGCTCAGGCTATGTCCGTAAAGTATCCTTGGAACATCGGGAAACATCTCTTCCGATTTTTGAAGCATCAGGTCAACCTGGTCAAGCAGCAGTTGATAACTTTTCACATGGCCCTTTCTGCCTTCGGTTTTTCCATGCCCGAAAAGGTCCATGGCCACCAGGGCGTAGCCAGAATCGGTGAACAATTTTCCCCAGCGGGCATAGCGTCCGGAATGTTCTCCCATGCCGTGAATGAGA
>JAUVKJ010000162.1 GCA_030592145.1 Bacteroides sp. | reverse complement strand
CCCCTCGTTTATAAGTGAATCTTTAATCAGGTATTCTTTTTTAAAATTTATCATGGAGTAATTCCCGTTCGGGGTAACGGGAACATTGTACAGACGCTGGTAATAGGTCTCCAGGTTTAGCCTGAGCTCTCTTGCCAGCAGACGCTTATATGCCAGTACGAAATGGTGCGAGCGGGTGGGAGAGAGCGATAGATTGGGTTTATTAATAATACCGGGTGACGTTTCGATACGGTAGAAATAAGCTGGAAGGGGTTCGATCTGGCTGTGGTTTCCATAAGCCGCGCTGACTGCATTTCCGTTCAGGAACCGGTAGTCGACTCCAAACCGGGGCTCAAATGTAAGGGAATGGTTCAGGAAGAAGAGCATGGAATTTAGTCCCCCGGTCAGGGTCAGGCTCCTGCCCGGAGACCACCGGAACTGTGAAAATCCCTGCATGTATCCGGTTATACCTTCCCCGGCGCTGTACTGTATCACAGGCATACTGGGTTCATCTTCATCTGCAGCCCGTACCAGGATGTCATAACTTGTCCGTCCTATAACCAGGCCGGAGCGGTTGCTCAGCTTCCGGCTGAACCGGTGGGTCATGACCGAACGGACACTCAGCATGGACGTCAGGTTCCGGATGTACTGGTAATCGATAAAACCCGTCCCCGGAACCAGTAATTCCTGCCGGTCACTGAACTGGCTCAGTGCTGCTGTCAGGGAAGTGCTGATGGCAGTTTTTCCCGAAAGGATGATCTTATGGTTTATTCCCCCCATTCCCGTTCTTCCTTTCCAGGTATACCTTGTTTGGTCCCATGACGATTTCCACTGCGTTGAATCAGCCAGGGGGTCGGAACCGTTCAGATCGATACCCCCAAGTGCCCAGACGGAAAAGATACCTGCTTTGCCTGCAGGGAAGTACAGTTTAAAACTCAGGTCCTGGTAGATTGGAAGCTGGCCCTCTGGTATAAGGTCTTTCAGCAGGGCTGTGGTTGCATACCTGTAATTAAAAAGATATGAACTTTTTTTGCCCTTTACGAAGGGTCCCTCACCAAAAACTTCTGCACCCAGGGTACCGGCCTGGATACCCCAACCGCGCTTTTCATTATTGCCTGCCCGCAGGTTCATGTCGAATACACCGGACAGGGCGTTCCCGTATTCTGCAGGGAAGGCCCCGGTATAAAAGTCCGAATTGTTCAGCAGCTGGGCGCTTAGAAGAGAAACGATGCCGCCTCCCTCGACCAGCATACCCGCAAAATGGTTGGGATTGGGTACGCTTACCCCCTCTATCCTCCATGCGAGTCCCTTAGGAGCATTTCCCCGGATGGACAGGGCATTGTCATTCGGGCTTCCCCCGGCCACCCCTGCAAAGGAGGCGGCCATCCGGCCCGGGTCATCAAAACCGCCCGCATACCGCCTGGTCTCTTCGACCGTAAAGGTCCGGGCACTGAGCATGGCCATCTGGTTCAGGGGAATATCCTTCCGCACCTGGGCCTTTACCTCCACGCCTTCAATTTCAGAAACCGATTCCTGCAGGCGGAATTCAAGGACAACCGGCCGTGCCGAGGTGACCAGTACTTCTGCAATGATCCGGGGCTCATACCCGATAAACCTGGCTTCAATGGTGTACCGCCCTACCGGAACCCCGGATATCCGGAAGATTCCTTCCCCGTTGCTGACTGTCCCATCGGAAAATTCCTGAGATTTAAGGAGAAGGGTGGCTCCCGGAAGGGGCGTCCCGGTATTCCGGTCGACCACCGTGCCGCGCACAGTCTGAGTCGGGGCCTGTGCCTGGAGGGCGCTGAAGCATGCCAGCATCAGAAAAAACAAAGCAGACGGAATGGAACTGGCCTTTGGGATCATACCTAAAGTTATGCATTATCCCCGTTCCTCAAAGCATAAACAGGTAGTGATTGATACGATTATCTTTGCCCCTGCCAAAAAATATAACTGCCAAGGTTAGGTAAAGGAGATATTCATTATACCCATTCTCTGTTGTAAAAATTTTCTATGTCATCATATGCGGGTTTAAGCCAGAAAATATCATCTATATCGTGTCTTCTGGAACTCACTCTGACACAAAATTAAAAGCCTCTAGCACCTTGGTTAAGAAGCTTTTAGCAGTCCGTAGGGGAAGCGAACCAGAATCATATATGGCTTATTATCAGAGAGATGAAGCAACTACTGTGACGAAGGTGAAACAAAGGGGAAACACAAAAAAGATGTTCCAGGATTGCTAATTTGGGATATGAATCCAATCTGAATTATTCAAACTTTATCATATCTGCTAACTGAAGAAAATAGTCCGTTGACCAAATATCTAATTCTTTTGTGTTTCGGTATAACCACTTTGGACAGAACGATCCTTTAAAAATTCAAAATCAATTGAACACCCTTTTCGAATATACCATTCCAGATCATACCAATCACGTCCTTTTACCCTGTTTCTCCATTGATATGGGATGAATAGAGTAGCATCATGGTTTCATTGCTGGTTGCATCCTCCCTGTACCAGGTGTTGTCCGGATCCGGAACAAGATCATTGAGCCCGAAGACCATCTGAATCTTCTCAAAAAGGGGATGATCCGTTCCCAGGATATAAGCCAGCCACTCCTTCCCCTGACTGGCAAGCAGCGGGGTATACGTTGAGAAAACATATGAATCGATGGTATCATAAATATACATTTCCCTGCTCTCCTCCGGCAACTCATCTTCGCCTTGATTCGTTAAAACCTCGCTGATCATCTCATCAAGGTCATTCCCCTGAAAATGCAACAGCCAGGAATCAAGCAGGATCCACCTGATCTTCTCTTTCAGCACAAAGAAATCCCCTTCCCCGGGCCTGACCATTCATGGATCACAGGACTGATAATGGTTGCATCATACTGTGTCATGCTGATATAGTACCACAGCAGGAAGTAAATGTCCTCAATATTAATCTCATCCGTGAAATACTCATTTGGATCAAGATTTAAAGAAGGGCAGGTATGTACCATAAAGCTCCCTGACCTGAACGGTAAAAGCTTGCCATAATCCAGGTCCCGAAATTACATCCTCGAAATAGCAGATGATAAAACATGCCATATTCTTCATTTCTTCACGGGAGAGCAGACCTTCAGACTCCAGGAAATTATTCTCCTCCATGATCCTGTGAGTTTCGTTGCACAATTTCAGGTAATAGAAATCACTCTGTGCCGGAGTACTGTAGGGATGGAACGAAAGCCACCGGTCCATGTATATGGGTTTCCCCCTTTTTGTCATTATACGAGGCTATTATTCTGGCTGTGTAAAGCGTCTCATTCTCCGCAATCCCTGATTTACAGCATCTTTATCGAAATACTCAGGATCAAACTCATCCTCCAGCCATTCAATATAACTCTCATATTCTTCATGTTCAGGCTGTTTGAGGATTTCAAGCATTTCAGCATAACCCCATACACCGCCGCAGTCTTCCGGAGGGCAATTCATTTTTCCATTCAGGCATACCGGGAGTTGAGTTTCACCAGTCTGGGGCACAACCTTTTCCAGTGTAATCTGATGCCCCCAGCCATCTCCAAAATCATATTCGTATATATGAGGGTATCCTTCTCCCTTGTCAACAGATCAGAGACCCTTAAGTCAGTATAATTCTCTGCATCCATATCGTCCCACATCTCTTCCTGTGGTTCGGAATAGAATATCCCGTATTGAATAAACTGATGTAAATGAGAATTTGTCCATCCCATTACAGCCTGTATAACATAGTGGAAATCCGACAACAATATATCGGACGGAATAAGAACTCTTCTCCAGATCTTTGGTTTGAACCCTTTTAAAGCAATTTGGATCTGATATGCAATTTTTGTTATAATTGAAAGTTGGGTTATGGTTATAATCAGTGGCTCTACTACCTGTAATTTGACATCCAGTAAGAGTAGTTCTCAAATAATTGGTGATTCTTATCTTTTTGGTCTTCTGTTTTCAGGTCCCAAAGCGGTAAAACAAAAACCTTCTTGTCACCGATTCTTTTTACCTTCACCAGAATGCCCCGTAAATCATCTATTATGTCTTCCAGCTTGACCAATTTGAAGTGATCGGTATATGAAGCCCTCTTCTTTTTAAGTCTTTCATATTCCTCTTGATCAAAAACACCAAATAAATAAGGTTCTTCCCAAGAGAAGTCTTCAGCGCCGGTTAAAATGCACGGATATTTGATGTGTTCTGAAAGATAGTCGAAAAACTTGTCCTGATTTTCCTCTTTTACTGATAGATCTTTGCTGTCAAGTATTTGTGCAATATTTTTACTCTGTTCGTCAGAACTGATGTATCCAAACTGTTCATTCAGGGCCTCTATTTTCTCTTCAACAGCCTGTTGCTGATCTCTCGGCTCAGTCAGATCAACTTCACTCTCGTTTAACCACATCAAAGAATAATCGAACCCCTCTTCAATGCTGGCTTCTATGGTTTCCACCGGCATCTGGTTCAAGGTCACACTATCCCATGCTATCTCTATGAATTTTCCTTCATCTGTATCAATATGAGTAACCCGGCCTTGCCAGCCACTCATATCATATTCATAATCAGGATCTGTTACCCCGGGCTTTACCCTGACACTGTCACCTATTTTAATTTCCATTTTCATCAGATGAGAAGAACTGTAAATATAGGGTATTTAGAACCAAGATTATTGATTCTAAGGAAGTGTGAAACAAGTGAAAGATGTTGCAAATAAACGTTAAAAATAACGTATAATTGCAATATGATCATTTTAGATTTCATAGAAAGAGTGAAGCAAATTGGCATATTTTCCATTACTGATATTGAATTGTTGTATCCAAATATTGACAAAAGGAGGCTTTTTGAATGGAAGAAAAAAGGTTATTTAGTCAAGATCAGGAACGAGTGGTACTGTCTTCCGGAATTTTTTGAAGAGCCATATAGTTCATGGATTATTGCTAATTTGGTCCATAATCCTTCTTATATAAGTCTTGAATCGGCACTCGGTCATTATGGACTGATTCCTGAAGGAGTATTCATGACAACTTCAGTTACTACAAAAAGGCCCC
>JAUVKJ010000334.1 GCA_030592145.1 Bacteroides sp. | reverse complement strand
CCCCGCCGATCAGGTAGGGCCGGTAATTGTTCACCCGCCAGGCCTTGTATTTTACGAGTAGCGGAAAATCCAGGAAATTCGATTCGACGGTCTGCGAGCTGACCAGTTCACCATCTTTGCCGTAAAAGGAAAATTCCCTGGCCCCGAAAGTGATCCCGGGAAGGAAACGCAGGGACAGCCGGTCGCCCATGCGCAGGTCTGATACAATGCTGACCTGGAAACCCGGATCCGGCCTGCTGACATCTGCAAAATAGAGGGAATCAGTCCCCGCACCCGGTCGTTGAAATCCGAAATCCATAGAATTCAAACCCACCATGAACCCGAAGTGGATCCACTTATAGTCATAGCCCGGATCGTTCTGCACTTTTTTTACCTGTCCGTAGGAGTTGACGGCAATTACCAATAGTATGAATATGATCAGGTATTTTTTCAAGAACGGGACTGTTTACCTCATTAAACGTTTCCGGTGCAATGTTATTATTTATCTTCCAATGATCCTTCGATCATTTTCTCAAGGGTGGTAAAATAATTCTTTTTCACATCAGAGATAAATCCGAAGGATACATCATCGATCCGGAGTTCACCCTTGGTGACATGACCGACTGCAGAAAAATGCAGCTCCTGCTCCATCATGTAATCGATAAACCCGGTCTCCTTAGCCTCATTGACGCTTACCACGATCCTGCTCTGGGCCTCCCCGAAAAGGAAGGCGTCTTTCCTGACCTCGGCCGGGGATGTAATATCGAATCCCAGGTCTCCCGGCATAGCCGACTCGACAAGGGTTATAAACAGTCCCCCCTCCGAAACGTCATGCGCCGATCGGATCATTCCGCCCCGTATCAGTCCCATTACAGCCTGCTGTATCCTGTATTCATAATCCAGGTCAAAGTGGGGAGGGGGACTCTCTTTGATGCCTCTCACGGAGTACAGGTACTGGGAACATCCAATATCGTTCAGAGACTTGCCGATAAGAAAGATCATATCTCCCTTTTCCTTGAAATCGAGTGACATCATATGCTGCTTATCCCTCACGATCCCCAGCATTCCTATCACCGGGGTCGGGTGTACCGGTTCGGTCTTCCCCTTGATGCTGGCCTGGTTGTAAAAACTTACGTTACCGCCTGTTACCGGGGTATCGAACTTACGGCAGGCTTCCCCCATGCCCGTGACCGACTCCTTGAACTGCCAGAATACTTCCGGGTTGTAGGGATTCCCGAAATTCAGGCAATTGGTAATGGCAACTGGCTCTGCGCCGCTGCAGACAATATTGCGTGCAGCTTCCGCCACCGCGATCATGGCCCCCACTTTCGGGTCTGCATGAACATATCGTGAATTGCAGTCCGTCGTGAGGGCAAGGCTTGTGCTGGTACCTTTAATGTTTACGAGTCCCGCGTCAGAAGGAAAATTGGTAGACATATTATTGGTCCTCACCATGGTATCATACTGTTCGACCACCCACATTTTAGAGGCAATATTGGGATGTTTGATGAGTTCACAGGAGATCTCCCTATAATCTTCCGGCTCCCCGACGCTGTCAATATCGAATTTTTTGTATTCCCGGTAATAGGCGGGTTCGCTGAATTCCCTGTCATATACCGGGGCTCCCCCTCCCAGGACCAGGGTCGAGGCAGGTACTTCCGCCACCAGTTCTTCGCCCAGATAAAATTCGAGCTTGTCTTCAGGGATCACCTCTCCGATGATCTCACAGTTCAGGTCCCATTTATCAAAGATCGCTTCCACGATGGCCTCCTTTCCCTTCTCTACGCAAACCAGCATCCTCTCCTGTGATTCTGAGAGGAGTATCTCCCAGCCTTCGATGTTTTGCTGGCGGAAGGGGACTTTCTTAAGATCGATCCGCATCCCGCAGTTCCCTTTTTCAGACATTTCCGAGGTGGAACAAATAATGCCCGCGGCCCCCATGTCCTGCATGCCTACAATGGCTCCGCTCCGGTTCAGTTCAAGGGTGGCTTCGAGCAGGAGTTTCTCCATAAAGGGATCTCCCACCTGGATCGAGGGTATATCATCTGCAGAATCCTCCGTGATGTCGGCCGAGGCGAATGTGGCCCCGTGGATGCCGTCTTTTCCTGTGGAAGAACCAACGATGTAGATCGGGTTTCCCGCACCTTTCGCGATGGCAGAGATCATTTCCCCCTGCTTGAGCAGTCCCACCGACATGGCATTCACCAGGGGATTGGTATTGTAACAATCGTCAAAGAACACTTCTCCTCCGACCACGGGAACGCCGAATGAATTCCCATAGTCGCCGATGCCCTTTACGACTCCCTTGATGAGCCACTTGGTACGGTCGAGGCGCAGGTCTCCGAAGCGCAGCGAATTCAGCTGTGCAACGGGACGGGCACCCATGGTGAATATGTCACGGTTGATCCCCCCCACACCGGTAGCAGCTCCCTGGTAGGGTTCGATGGCACAGGGATGGTTATGCGATTCGATCTTGAATGCACATCCCAGGCCGTTCCCGACATCCACCAGTCCGGCGTTCTCCTCCCCCGCTCCGACCAGTAGGTTCTTCCCCTCACGGGGCAGGGTCTTCAGCCATTTGATGGAATTCTTGTACGAGGCATGCTCAGACCACATTACCGAATAGATCGACAATTCCGTAAAATTGGGAGTCCGCCCCATATACTCCTTTATCATCTCGAATTCTTCAGGGCTTAGTCCCAGATCTCCGGCAGT
>JAUVKJ010000289.1 GCA_030592145.1 Bacteroides sp. | reverse complement strand
CCCTTGCGCTGTCTCTGCTGCCTCTCGGTTCCCTTGCACAGGATTGTGTTGATTATCATAAGATTGGAGATTGTATGATGGACAGGCAGAAAGGGTTCAAGGTTTACAGCCAGTCAAAATCAGTATCCATGAGTCTCCTGGATACCGTGGAACTCAACCTGGTCTTTTACGGGCAGAAGGACTATATCCTTTCTTTCTGTTCACACCGGAAAATGTACCCGATCCATTTCGTGCTGATTGACCAGCAAACAAACCAGTTGCTCTATGATAATGCAGAAGACAAGTACATCGAATCGCTCGGGGTAGGTTTCGATGTGACAAAATCACTGGTCATAAAAATTGATGTGCTGGCACGCAAGGCGAAAGAGGAGGAAATCGAGGATTTTCTGGGCTGCCTGGGACTTCTGATACAGTATAGTAACTACGAGAAGAAGAAGGTTAACCTCAAGATGCAGTGACCAAGAACCGATTGCCCCGGTCCAATAACCGAGTGGTCCCCGAGAAAATAATTATTAACTGAATACCCTGACATCATGAAATCGATTATTTTTGTCATCCGGAACGGACTGGTTCTGGTGCTCCTTTTACTATATGCAGCAGCCTGCCGGCAATCTCAAAAAACACCCGATATGAAAGCACCCATTGCAGAAAAGATCGAAAAGGAGCTGACCCTGCACGGGCACACCCGGATTGATCCTTATTATTGGCTCAGGGATCGTGAGAATAAGAAGGTGATCGACTACCTGAATGCGGAGAACGCATATACGGAGACCATGCTGAAGGATACGGAGAAACTGCAGGAAAAGCTATTTGATGAAATTGTGGGAAGGATCAGGAAGGACGATTCAAGCGTGCCATTTTTCGACAATGGATACTGGTACTATACCCGCTATGAGGAGGGAAAGGAGTATGCCATACACTGCCGGAAAAAAGAAAGCCTTAAGTCTGGTGAGGAGATCCTTCTGGATGAGAATGTGCTGGCCGTGGGATATGATTATTTTGCGGTCGGGGGAAGATCAATCAGTCCCAATAACAAACTGATGGTCTACGGTGTGGATACCGTGAGCCGCCGGAAGTACACCCTTCACATCAAGGACCTTGCTACGGGGGAATTGTACGAGGAGACCATTCCGGTGACAGCGGGCTATGCCGCCTGGGCCAATGACAATAAAACCATATTCTATGCGCAGAAGGACGATGTCACCCTGCGCAGCCACAAAATTTTCAAGCATGTGCTTGCCACTCCGGTAAACCAGGATGAGCAGGTCTGCTTCGAGAAAGACGAGACCTTCAATACTTTCGTTTACAAGACCAAGTCGGATAAATACCTGGTCATTGGATCATCCAGCACACTATCCGATGAATACCGTTTCCTGGATGCGGATAACCCGGACGGGGAGTTCAGTATCTTACAGGAACGCGAACGCGGCCTGGAATATTCCATCGGGCATTTCAGGGATCATTTCTATATCGTCACCAACCTGGATGCCAAAAATTTCCGGCTGATGAAGACCCCGGTTACGGCTACCTCGAAAGAGAACTGGACAGAGGTCATTCCCCACAGGGAAGATGTATACCTGTCAGATATCGAATTGTTCAGGGACTACCTTGTGGTGGCTGAACGTAAAGAGGGACTGATGAACCTTCGGGTTATATCCTGGGATACGGATGATGAGCATTATCTGGATTTCGGAGAGGAGGTCTACGTATCGAGGATATCCATCAACCCCGAGTTTGACACAAAGATCCTGAGATACGCGTATTCTTCCCTGACAACCCCCAATTCGACCTTTGATTACAACATGGAATCAAGGAAGAAGAAACTGATGAAACAGCAAGAGGTGCTGGGAGGATTCGAATCCTCCAATTACGAGGCAAAGCGCTTGTATGCACAAGCCGGTGACGGCACCATGATCCCCATGTCGGTCGTTTACCGCAAAGGCATGGAGCAGGACGGTACGAATCCCTGCCTGCTTTACGGGTACGGATCCTACGGTCATACAATGGATCCCTATTTCAGATCGCCCCAGCTGAGCCTGCTTGACCGCGGGTTCATCTTTGCCATCGCTCATGTCCGTGGAAGCCAGATCAACGGGAGGCAGTGGTACGAGGACGGAAAGCTGTTTAAAAAGATGAATACTTTCACCGACTTCAACGATTGCGCAGAATTCCTGATCGCTGAAAATTATACTTCACCGGAGAATCTGTTTGCCATGGGCGGGAGTGCCGGTGGATTGCTGATGGGTGCCGTCATCAATCTAAAGCCCGAAATGTACAGGGGAGTTGTGGCCGCTGTTCCGTTTGTCGACGTGGTTACCACCATGCTTGATGACGATATTCCCCTGACCACCTCCGAGTTTGACGAATGGGGCGACCCCAGGCAGAAGGAATATTACGAGTATATGCTGAGCTACTCACCCTACGATAACGTGGAGGCGAAGAACTATCCTAACCTTTTGGTCACCACCGGCCTGCATGACTCCCAGGTGCAGTACTGGGAACCGGCCAAATGGGTGGCCAAACTGAGGGACATGAAAACGGACGACAACCTGCTGATCATGCATACCAATATGGATGCCGGTCACGGGGGCAAGTCCGGCAGGTTCCGCCGCTACCACGAAACCGCCAGGGAATATGCTTTCTTTCTCAAGCTGGCGGGGATTAAGAAGTAAGGAAGCATCGTCATCCCGAGCGTCATCCTGAGCTTGCCTCAGGATCTGCTGTCAGCATGACTTTCGGAAAACGTAGATCCCGGACAGGATCACCCCCTCTCCCCGACCGAACAGCAGCCAGTTAAATTTGCGTGGAACGTACTGGTGGGCAAGGGCGTGGATCTGGCTTTCCGGCAGGGTCCAGATATCCTTGAAACTCAGCCGTTCGAGGATAAAGCCGGAATAATCCCATGTAAATGCCGTAATCAGGATAAGGGAACCGCTGACCAAGAGGATCCAGCTCAGCTTTGGTATCCGGGCGGAAGACGATCCAGGGATCCCTGGCGTGGAGCTGTCAGGCGGGGAGAGATCTCCCGGTACCCTGTGGCCTGCCACAATAATCAGCAATGCAAACAGGATCATGGTGCATGCAACGATGAGGGGACTGATCACCGGTCCCGTCCAGGTCACCGGCAGGAGAAACAACACATCCCAGGTCATCAGTGATTCCGGCCATCCGGTCAGCACCCACAGAAAAACATAATAGAAAATATCCCAGACGGCA
>JAUVKJ010000047.1 GCA_030592145.1 Bacteroides sp. | reverse complement strand
AGTAATTGTTGCCATCTTCATCGGACTGACCGTAAGTGCAGAAGAGATTATAAAAGATCGTAAAATACTCAAACGGGAAGCTTTCCTGAATTTAAGCTGGAACAGCTACCTGCTCTCAAAAGTCACAGTCCAGCTAAGTATTTCAGCTTTACAGGCCTTTACATTCGTTATTGTAGGCAATTCTATTATGGAAATACAAGGAATGTACTGGCAATACTGGCTTGTCCTTTTCTCTGCATGGGCATCCTCCAACCTTATGGGACTGGTGATCTCCGACAGCTTCAAGACAGTGATTACCATCTATATCCTGATCCCCTTCCTGGTCATACCACAGATCATCCTTAGCGGGATCATCGTGAAATACGAAAATCTTAATCCACAGATTGCATCCCCGACAAACATTCCCTGGTACGGTGAGATCATTACGGCACGGTGGGCCTATGAGGGACTGGCTACCTACCAGTTCATAAACAATGACTTCCAGTCACAGTTTTATAAGTACGACAAGGCAATGAGTGAAGCTGCATTCAGACGGGATTACTGGTGCACGGACCTGATAAACAAGGTAAACTACATAGAGCGGAACAGGAACAATAAAGAGAATGCGGAGACAATCGTGCTTAACCTGAAAATCCTGCAGAATGAGATCCGCAAGGAACTCAAGCACAATACCATGATCCCTTTTAATATCCTGGATGACCTCACAGGAGAAAACTTTACGCTGGATGTCCTGGATACCACCAGGGAATACCTTGACAAGATTAAAAGGTATAACATTAAACTCTACAACAAGGCAAACACGGAGAAGGACAAACTGACCAATGAACTTCAAAAGGACGAGGAATCCAGTGCTTTGTATTTCAAGACAAAACGTGAACACAATAATGAGACCCTGGAGGATTTTGTCAAGAACAGGAGTTCGAGCCGGATTGAATCCATTATGCAGTATAAGGACCGGCTGTACCAGAAAAGCAACCCGATCTACCTGGATCCCAGCCAGAAATTCATTAAGGCCCAGTTTTATGCACCCCGCAAACAGGTCTTCGGCAAGTACTACAGCACGTTTGCAATGAATATCCTTGTGCTCTGGCTGATGACCATTGCACTCTACCTGGTGTTGTATTTCAGGCTTCTGAAAAAGTTCCTTGACTTCTTCGAGGAATTCAGTCTCCGGTTTAACAGGGGCGATTAAAATTAAGCAGGCGGCAGGGCTCGCGCCCTGCCGGGCACACCGCACCAAGAAAAGGGGTCGCCTCAATGAGACGGCCCCTTACTAATTGGATTAATGTTTTCGCAGGAATGACTATTCTACAATCTCAATCATTTTGAAGGGAACGCGGATGATGGATTCATAATCCTCTCCGGCTTCCAGCATATCCTCATCATCCTCTTCATAATGCCAGTTAATGATAACTTCGTTCTTGGCCTTATGAATGGCTTCCAGCTTCTTGAACACATCAAGAATACATTTAGACGAGCTGGTATTGAAGTATTCCAGTTGTATGTTTACCGTAGTTTTTTCCAGTGGACCTTTTGCGTATTCCTCGAGCCAGTCAACCAGCGGCTTATAAAATTCTATTGAATTTTCAGGTATTGACCGACCTTTAATTTCAATAATACCAGTTCCTGCATCAAATTTTACAGTAGGGGTTTTCGGGGTTCCTTCGAATGAAATAGGTTCCATACGCTCTTTTATTAAGTTTTATTTTGATTTTCTTCGCTTATAAATACATCAAGATTAAAGAAATAGTAATCATCCTGATAGTGCTGAAAGGTATATTCAAGCTTGTTGCCCGTCTTCCTTGCAATGTCAACAAGTCCAAGGCCACCTCCACCCTTGGCGGAAAGTTTCTGGTGATTCAGGATGAACTTGTACATATCCTTTAATTCCTCTTTTGACAGTGAGTTTATCTTGTCGATCTTATCCTTGAGAAACTTTATCTTCTCGGAGCTGATGAAATTACCGGTCGAGATCTTGTATGCCTCATTCTCACGCGATACCACCAGGATACCGAATTTTGAATCGAAGTCGTCCTTCAGCTTCTCGGGAAGTTCCTCAACGTGATGGTAAAGATTCTGCAGACTTTCAACCAGGACATTGTAAACTTTTTTCCTGATCCTGGCCTGCTCATTCGCTCCTTCCATCTTCTCCTCTATCTCTTCAAGGATATTATTGATCAGGTCAGTAGTTATGCTTCCCTTAAATGCAACCAGAACATCTCCACCATTCAACTTAGAGTAATACTCATGAACATCAAAGCTCATCTATAAAGTCTTCTTAATTATTCTCTAAAATAAAGTTATGAAAATTCTATCTGCTCAGCAAAAATAAATAAATAAAAATGTTTTTCAAAGATATCAAAATATTTACATGTCTGCTGACACACCTTATCCGGTATCAAGATAAATAAAATTTTCATTATAAGCCCTTTGTCTTATCAACAATTTTCCGGGAGCCCTCGTACAGGTCATAGTAATGGTATTTACATTGTATGGGGCCATTGTATAAAGTCAGCTTTTTGCCGGTTCTCAATCCAAGGTGTTTCATGGCGCCCGGATTCCCGCTCAGGACCCAGGCCTGAAAGCCTGTGTACTTCTGTTTAAGGGTGTCGCCAATGTTCCGGTAAAGCTCCTGCAGGTTGCTCTCCTCCAGCCGTTCGCCGTAGGGCGGATTCATGATAAGAACCCCCTCCTTAAGGCTGGTATTCCAGGAATCAAAGGATGTTTTAAGCAATTCCACTTTCCCGAGAAGGCCTGCGGTTGCCAGGTTCTGCTGGGCCGCCCTGATGGCAGGGAAGGCTATATCACAGGCCAGGATCCGGAAATCATCCTGTTTTTTAAGATATCTTTCTCTCCGGATGGACTCGAACAGTGCAGGGTCATAATCCTTCCACTTCTGAAAACCAAATCCATTACGGTAATACCCGCCCGGGAGCCCCCTTGCAATCATCCCGGCCTCAATGCACAGAGTACCCGAGCCGCACATTGGGTTCAGGAAAGCCTGTTCCGGGTCCCAGCGGGAAAGAAGGATCATTCCTGCGGCCAGAACCTCGTTCAGGGGTGCCTTGTAAGGCTGGGTCCTGTACCCCCTCTTATGCAGTGATTCCCCTGAACTGTCAAGCGATACGCTGCAGTGGGTATCATTCAGATGGATATGGATCCTCAGATCAGGATTCTTCAGGTCAACCGAGGGCCTTTTGCCAAACCGCACCCTGAACCGGTCCACAATCCCGTCTTTAACCCGCTGTGAAATAAACCCGGAATGCCTGTAACGCCCGCTTACCAGTACCGTTTCAACCGCTAGCAGGTCACGGGGACTCATATACTGTTCCCATTGCATATCCCGGACCCCCCGGTATATATCCTCTTCGTTGTGTGCAGGAAAGGAACGAAGGGGCTTCAGTATCCTCAGGGCGGTCCTCAGTTGATAATTGGCCCTGTACATCATGGCCGCGTCTCCGGCAAACGAAACGGCACGGTTGTGTATACGTACAGACCCGGCACCCAGGGATTCCAGCTCCCTGCCAAGTTCATTTTCCAGTCCATAAAGTGTAGTGGCCAGCAGGTCTTTCATTTCCTCAGGGTTTTCAGGTTTGGGAAATGCTTCAGTATTGCCTCCTGTGCATGCTCGAACCGTCCGGGTCCGATGCCCCTGATCACCTCAAAGGGTGCGCCAAGCAGTTCAATCTCTTCCCGGTAGCACTCATATAAATATATGCGCCGGGAACCGGGATTTTCCCTGACCGGGTCTTCGACCCATTCGATATCATAATAGCACAGGAGGAAGAGGTCAATGCCTGATTCCTTCAGTTCACGCTCGATCCAGCCCGGTATTTTCCTGTAAACCTCCCTGAACCAGATCTTGGTGATAACCAGGTATGTATCCAGGAATATTATACTGTTTTCCCTATGGACTGCCTCCTTTAACAGATCCTCCTGCACCCGGGCAATGTGTTCCACATCACCGTAGGTATAGGGCCTGTCAAGCCCTTCAATGTACGATCGTGCATATTCCGGTATATACTCTGTCCGGAACATCCCGGCGAGATGCCTGGCGATTTCCGTTTTACCGGTTGATTCCGGTCCCGTAACCACTATTTTAAGCGGATGATCCATTATGTATGGTAAGTTCCCTTTTCCATTGGATATAACCAAATACCGCGATCACGGCATAAATGACATAGAGCACGAATGAAGGATGCAAACCCTTGTAAAAATACAGGGCAGCAGCCACGAAGTCTACCAGAATCCAGACCAGCCAGTGTTCAAGTATCTTCCGCGCCAGCATCCAGGTTGCCACAATGCTTGCAGCGGTTGTAAAACCGTCTCCCCAGGGTACATCTGAATCCGTAAAAAATTTCAATATAGCTACAATTCCAAAAAAAAGAGCCATTCCTATGAGGGTCAGCATCCAGATCTGCTTTCGTGAGATCCGTGTGACCGCAAGCTTTTCCCGGGGGGAGTCCCTATTGCTACCCCGTAGCCAGTAAATCCAGCCATATATGCTGATCCCCACATAGTAGACCTGTAGTCCCATATCAGCGTAGAACCTGCTGCTGAAAAAAATCCAGGTGAACAATACCGATGAAAGTATGCCAAACGGCCAGAGCCAGATGATCTGGCGAACGGAGAAATAAAGATAGATCAAGCTTGTAACAACGCCCAGGACCTCAACATAGTTCTCGGTGAGCCAGTTGTAAAACATTTATTTCTTTTCCTGCAGAAGTACCTGGAAAATTTCCCGGTTTTCAAGCACTTCCAGGGCTTGTATAACATTGGGGTTTTCTCCGTTCACAATCTCGTAAAACTCGCTTGTATTCCACAGGTCACGGGCCATGTAGGCTTTCACTATAAGCCTTATATGCTCCCTGGAAATCTCATAATCCTTTTCATCAAAGGCCAGATCCTGCTCCGAGGCATAGGCGCACAGCTCATCCATGATCTCCTGCGTTACCCGGAATTCATCCCGGAACTGGTGGAATGTGGGATACTCCCTCAAGAACTCACTCCGGTGATCATCAACATAGGAAAGCACGAAAAAATTAAGAATGCCCCGGCTAACCAGTTTATTGTAATAATCCGATATAAAGCTGGTATCAATGGGCACAAAAAAATCAGGCATGATCCCGCCACCCCCGTATACCGGCCGGTTACTCACCAGGGTCTGGTATTTCAGGGAATCCGGAAAGTGCATGCTGTCTGCACTGGTTAGCTCACCCATATTGTACCGGTTGATCAGGTCCCTGGAATATTCATCAAACCCGTTATTGTAAGGTTTCTGAATGAGCCTTCCGGTTGGTGTATAATACCGTGCAATAGTCAATCTTATCATAGAGCTGTCGATCAGCAGCATTGGATTCTGGACGAGGCCTTTGCCAAAAGACCTTCTGCCGACGATCACGGCACGGTCCCAATCCTGCAATGCGCCTGCCAGTATCTCACTGGCTGAAGCAGAGGATTGATCAATGATTAAAACTACACGGCCTTCCAGGAAAATTCCCCTTGAAGAAGCGAAAAAATTACGCTTGGGATGGGAATTCCCTTCCGTATAGACAATCAGTTTTCGCTCCCCAAGGAACTGGTCGGCAACCTTTATGGCCACATCCATATACCCGCCCCCGTTCCCGGACAAGTCCAGTATCAGATCCTGCATGCCTTCTTTAGCCAGCTCATCAGCTGCCGATCTGAACTCACCCATGGTGGTGAAAGAAAAACGGTTGAGCTTCATGTAAGCGATGTTGTCCTGTATCATGTATGAGGCATCCAGGCTATGGATGGGTATCTTGTCGCGTATGATGGTAAAATCAAGCAGATCAGCTACTTTCCGGCGATGTATTGATATGCTTACCCTGGTTCCTTTCTTACCCCTCAGTTTTGCAAAAACATCGGAATTTGTAATACCGGCACCTGCCACATTCTCACCTTCGATCAGAATGATCCTGTCGCCCGCCCGGATCCCGACTTTTTCTGAGGGACCGTTGGGCACCGGATTGATGACAAAAATAGTGTCATTCAGGATATTAAAGCTGATGCCGATGCCCTCAAAATTGCCCTGCAACGGCTCAGACATGGCCTTGACTTCCTTGCTTGTAAGATAAGTAGAGTGCGGATCGAGAGTTTGCAACATTTCCACAATGGCGGTTTCAACCAGTTCAGATTTCTTCACGCTGTCAACATAGTATTTGCCGATCCAGTTTAGTACCTGGCTAAATTTCAGGGATTCATCGCTGAACACCTGGGCTTTCACACCGACTGGGATCATCAGAGCCAGCACAAGCGCCGTTACAATGATCCGGAAAAAGTTTTTCATGTCTTGTCCTCCAAATATTAACTACTCTACTCCCACTCGATGGTAGCCGGCGGTTTTGAGCTGATGTCGTAGACGACCCGGTTGATGCCCCGGACCTTGTTGATTATATCGTTTGAAACTCTGGCGAGAAAATCATAAGGTAGTTTTGCCCAGTCGGCGGTCATACCGTCTGTCGAAGTAACTGCCCTCAGGGCCACCGCTTTTTCATAGGTCCTCTCGTCGCCCATGACACCGACAGATTTTACGGGCAGCAGTACTACGCCTGCCTGCCACACCTCTTCATAAAGTCCCGTTTCAATCAGACCACCAATAAAGATGTCGTCTGCCTCCTGCAGCATTCTGACCTTGTCCCCGGTGATGTCACCAAGAATGCGTACGGCCAGTCCGGGTCCCGGGAATGGATGCCGCTGTAGTATGACGGGATCCAGCCCGATGGCCTTCCCCACCCTTCTTACCTCATCTTTGAATAGAAGCTTCAATGGTTCCACGATCTCCAGGTTCATCTTGTCCGGAAGGCCTCCAACATTATGATGGGACTTTATCTTGGCAGAGGGTCCGTTAACCGAAACAGATTCGATGACATCAGGATAAATGGTACCCTGTGCCAGCCATCGTACATTCTTTAGTTTTCGGGCTTCTTCCTCAAATACCTCGATAAAATTCTTTCCAATGCTTTTTCTTTTCATCTCAGGATCTGTGATACCGGCCAGATCATCCAGGAATTTGGCCCGTGCATCCACACCGATCACATTCAGTCCCAGTTTTTTATAAGTCTGAAGAACGTTCCCGAATTCATTCTTCCGGAGTAAACCGTTATCAACGAAGATGCTGGTCAACCTGCTTCCTATAGCCTGGTGCAGCAACATGGCAGCAACCGATGAATCCACCCCGCCGGAGATTCCCAGTACGACATTATCATCGCCCAGTTTGTCATGAAGTTCTTTCACGGTTAAATCAATAAAGGAATCAGGGGTCCATGACATGCTGCATCCACAAACGTCAGCAAGAAAATTATAAAGAACCTGTTTCCCCTCGGTTGTATGGAATACTTCGGGATGGAACTGGAGTCCGAAAGTGGACTCCCCGGTCACATGGAAAGCTCCTACCTTAATGTTTTCCGTACTGGATATGACCCTGTAATTCCCGGGAAGCTTAATAATGGTATCCCCGTGTGACATCCAGACCTGGGATCCCTGGCTTACCTGTTTCATCAGGGGGGACCCGGTGTCAACGTAAGACAGGTTTGCCCTGCCGTATTCCCGGTGCGCAGAAGAACGCACCTCTCCCCCGTTGGCCTGTGCAAGATACTGAGCACCGTAACATATACCTAGCAATGGAAGGGAGCCCTGGATGCCTTTTAAATCAGGGATGGGAGCGTTTTTATCCCGGATGGAAAACGGGCTGCCGGAGAGGATGATCCCCTTAACATTGGGCCCAGGACCTGGTATACTGTGGAAGGGATGTATCTCACAATACACATTAAGTTCCCTTACCCTCCTGGCTATCAACTGGGTATACTGTGATCCGAAATCAAGGATATATATGGTTTCCTGCATCCTGGATACGACTGTTTGAAGGGCAAATATAATCAATTAATCCACCTCAAAAACATCCCCGTCATTTACCGCGACAGTGTTCTGAAATACCATTTTTGCCTCTGATTCAAACTCTGAAATATGCTTGTAGCGGGAAGAAAAATGTCCGATCAGCAACTTGCCGGCACCTGCATTTTTTGCCATTTCCGCAGCCTGTCTGGAGGTGGTATGGAAAGTCTCATGTGCAAGTTTTGCATCATCATGCATAAAGGTGGCCTCATGATATAAAATATCAACACCCTTTATCAGCTGAAGGATAGCCTTGTTGGGACGTGTATCGGAGCAGTATGCATAAGACCTGGGCCTGGCAGGTGGCAGGGTCAGTTCTGCATTGGGTATCACGGCTCCACCCGTTAAAACGAGATCCGCCCCCTTTTTGATTTCCACGATCTGTCTCACGGGGATACCGTACTCTGTGATCTTTTCCTTGAGGATATTCCTCTCCCTGGGCTTTTCCCGGAAAAGGAAACCGCATGTGGGAACCCTGTGGATCAGCGGCAGGCTCAGTACCTCTATGTTCTTGTCCTCGTAGATCAGCGCCGTCCTGCGGCACTGGATCCGGTGAAACAGCAAGTTATATCCAAGGTCACTCCGGGAATATTTCAGATGGTCAAGCAACATCTCCTCCAGTAGATCCGGTCCATAAATATGGAGCGGTTCTTCCCTGCCAAGCAGGTTGTAGGATGAAAGAAGCCCGAACAGTCCGAAGGTGTGGTCCCCGTGAATATGGGAAATGAAAATATGGTGTATCTTTCCCAGCCTGAGCCGGTATCTGCGGAGCTGCATCTGTGTCCCTTCCCCGCAATCGATCAAAAAAAACCGCTCATTCGCATTCAGCAAATGAGCGGTTGGAAATCTTTCAGATGTAGGCAGAGCAGAACTGCTGCCAAGTATTGTAACTTCGAATGACACCGCCGCCGTGATATTATTCGGCCGACTTAATCATTTCTGCACCCTCCTCAACCGTATTGGTAATGTTTAAAACCGTATCCAGCTGAGAAATCGTGATTAATCTTTCAACAGCCTCATTTAGTCCGGTCAGGACAAATGTGCCGTTTGCATTTTTACAAAGACGATTGGCAACAAGGATCGCGCTAAGACCGGAAGAATCACAATACCGTACATTATCCAGGTTGAGTATAATGTTTTGTTCTCCGTTCCCGGAAACAAGCACGAGTTCTGACTTAAGGGTTGGAGCAATGTGGGTGTCCAGTTTCTCTTCCAATACTTTAATCAATGTGTAGCTGTCCAGCTTTTCGATCTTGAATTCCATATGAATAGAATTTAATTTGATGCCCCCTTATCCTTGGGAGGGTCTTCCTTTGCTTTTGTCTTCTTTTCGTTCTTCTCCATCTCTGATTTCAGGGCGGCCAATTCCGAAATATCTCCAAGCGTGGTCTTCTCCATGCCACTCTTTAGTTTTCGTGCAGCCCGCTTGGTGTCGGCTTCAGCT
>JAUVKJ010000264.1 GCA_030592145.1 Bacteroides sp. | reverse complement strand
GCTGCAACAATTTCCTCAGCCCTTGGATCCATTATGGTTGCCCCGCGAACCCTGCAGGCCATCGGGCTTGACAACATCTTCCCCACGAAATTCATAAATGACTGGTTCGCCAAAGGCAGACCGGTTTCCAATGAACCTTTTAACAGTTCCCTCATCACCATCCTGATCGCCTTTATCTTTGTGGCCATTGGAGAGCTGAACTTCGTGGCTAAAACCATCTCGATGTTTTTTATGGTTACCTACGGTGCGATCTGTACCATATCATTCCTTGAACATTTTGCCGCGGATCCATCCTACCGCCCGACTTTCCGTTCCAAATGGTACATCTCACTGATCGGGGCGGTATTCTCGATCTGGCTCATGTTTAAAATGAACGGTGGTTATGCACTCATTTCCCTGGTAATCATGGGCATGATCTATTATTCGGTTAACACATACAGCAAGGAAAGGAAAGGACTTGGAAAATTATTCCGGGGAGTGGTTTTCCAGCTCAGCCGCCAGCTCCAGATCTTTGCACAGAGGGCTGACAAGGAAGATCCGGACAAGTACTGGCGGCCCTTTGTCATCTGCATCTCCCAGGATACATTCGTCAGAAGATCCGCATTTGATGTTTTGCGCTGGCTTTCACTCAAATACGGGTTTGGCACATATATCCATTATATTGAGGGTTACCTTTCGAAAGAAACAAACCAGAAATCCAAGGAGATCCTTAAAAAATTGATCAACCTTGCCGCCGGAAGCCGGAACAGGGTCTACCTCGACACCATCATCTCACCCTCGTATACCTCGGCAATCGCCCAGGTCATACAGCTCAGCGGGATCTCCGGGAAGGGGAACAACATGATCCTGTTCGAGTTTTGCAGGTCTAATCCTGAAGCACTGACCGAGATTCTGAAAAACCACCGCCTGCTGGAAACCACCGATTTTGATATCTGTGTCATGAATACCAGTTATAAAAGTTTCGGTTATAAAAAGGATATCCATATATGGATTTCCAGCATGTATTATGAGAATGCCAATCTGATGATCCTGCTGGGGTATATTATCCTTGGACACCCGGAATGGAGCAAGGGCCAGATCAAGATCTTTGCCATGCACGCCCCCGATGACCTGGAACGGAAACGCATGGATCTTCTGAATCTGGTAAAATCAGGACGGCTTCCCATATCCCCGAATAACCTGGAACTGATCCCTGCCGATCCGGAGATCAATCCAAAGCATATTATCTCCCGGAAATCCGCAGATGCCGACCTGACCATTATCGGCTTCAGGAGTGAATTGATAAAAGCGGAGGGAATCAAAATCTTCACTGGTTATGAAGACATTGGGAACATCCTGTTTGTCAGTTCCACCAAGGAGAGGGAAATCATTTAGGAGATAAATCCGGCGTTTGCCATTATTTTAATAAATTTACGATTCATTCAGGAACCCAAAAACATGAGTAAAAAGATCGCCGTTTTCCCCGGGTCCTTTGATCCTTTCACCATTGGTCATGAATCTGTCATTAACCGTTCTTTTCCATTGTTCGATGAGATTATCATTGCCATTGGTGCCAACACCAAAAAGCAGTCATACTTCTCCATGGACAAGAGAATGCAGATGATCCGTGAGATCTTCAGGGATAATCCGAAAATAAAGGTCGATAGCTATTCGGGCCTGACTGTGGAATTCTGCATGAAATGCGGTGCCCAGTATCTGCTGAGGGGACTCCGCACCGCGGCTGATTTCGAATACGAAAGGGCCATTGCACAGATCAATAAAGCCATGTACCCTGAACTGGAATCCATATTTCTCCTGACTCTGCCCGAACATACACCGATCAATTCCAGCATCGTTCGGGATATTATCAGGTACGGTGGAGATGCCAGCCAGTTCGTTCCCAGCATAATTG
Source organism: Bacteroides sp. (assembly GCA_030592145.1). Taxonomy (GTDB): domain Bacteria; phylum Bacteroidota; class Bacteroidia; order Bacteroidales; family SM23-62; genus SM23-62. The sequence continues at coordinate 1,512 of JAUVKJ010000264.1, read as the reverse complement.
ACCTCTCAAAATATACCGGCGATGAATAAAAAACCCGTTCTGTCTTTTCTGCTTCTTCTATGGCTTATTTCTCCCCTTGTTATCCGGGCAGGGGATACATCCATACTCATCAAGGGCAGGTCAGAAGGCTATTCGGGAGACACCATTGTGTTCCTTTCATATTCAAACATGGTCTCATTTAGTGAGACGGAAATGGGGCGCTGTGCCGTGGATGACAGCGGTTTCTTTGAATGCAGGATACCGCTTGCCGAGACCCGGCTCATTTTCACCTACCTGGGAGTTTATAACTGCCACATCTATGCACAACCGGGCATGATCTACAATATCCAGCTGCCCAGGAAGCGTGAACAAAGCCTGCAGGACTTGGTGAATCCCTATTTCGAGGAAACATCCGTTCACCTGAGTGTTAAGGTGGAAGGCAACATGCAAGAAGGGCCGGTCCCCCATCCGGCAAAAGAACTTAATTTCACTATCCGGGCTTTCAACGATTCGTTCTACCCTTACTATTACAAGTTTGTCATAAATGCATACGGTAAAAAGGTAGACCGCAAGGAACTAAGCAAGGCCGAAGAGGAGATCAGGTCTCCCTTTGATTCCCTGAAGGGATCCTTCCTGAAGGCCTATATTAACTACCGCCTGGGGTTGCTGAACCATTACGGCAGCCAGGTAAGCAACCAGAGGATAATCCAGGAATCCTTTCTCGGGCAACCAATCCTCCATCAAAACCCGGCTTACATGGAACTGTTTAACCAGGTTTTCAAGGATTATTTCATTGCATTCTCGGAGGAACATCCCGGCCGCAAACTTCCTTCGGTCATAAACTATAAAAAAGACTATTCTATGCTGAACGAGATCCTTGCCCGGGACGCCTCCCTGGAAAACGACTCCCTTCGCGAACTTGTTTTACTCAAAGGATTTTATGACGGCTTCTACGACGGGAAGAACATCCCCTCCTCCATGATACAGCTGCTCGATTCGGTAAGTTATCACAGTTCCATTGAGATCCATAAACAGGCCGTAAAAGATATCATGCTTGAGATCACCAAATTGCTGCCGGGCTACCAACCGCCCGATTTTGCCCTATATAAATCAGACAGTGTCCTGGTGCGCCTCTCGGATTTTCAGGGCGGCTATGTTTACTTAAATTTCTGTAATTCCTTCAGCTATTATTGTGTCCGTGAATACGAATACATGAGAATTCTTCAGGAGAGGCTGAAAGAAAAGATCAGTATAATAACCATCCTTGTGGATGACAACTTCGAGAATATGAAGGATCTTGTAGAGAGCAATAATTATCCGTGGACCTTCCTGCATTTTTCAAACCAGCCGGAAGTGGTAGATGGCTATGATATCCGTGCTTATCCTTCCTACTTCCTGATCGGGCCGGAAGGCAAGCTAATACTTTCGCCGGCGCCTTCACCCACCGAAAACTTTGAATCAACATTTCTGAGGATTTATTCGAACCAGGAACCCTGATCCGCTAATTTCCCGGAAACTTTAAAAAGCCTCCTT
>JAUVKJ010000184.1 GCA_030592145.1 Bacteroides sp. | reverse complement strand
GATGCCGGTAGTTTTGGGGGAGTATATGACGATGAATCCCGGACGTACTCCTATACAGTTAAAGTCCAGTTGCAGAGCATTTTCAGAGGAGATGTGGATAACCTTGATATAGTGCTTGTCCCAGCCAGTACAGCTGAAATATTGAGCAGGGGAATTCTTTATGGCTGGAACAGCGATTACAGGAAAAAAATCCGGCTGGAAATCATTTACACTCCATTATAAATGTGTGGAATCGTTGGATATATCGGGGATAAGAACGTATACCCCATCCTGATCAATGGCCTGAAAAGACTGGAATCCCGCGGTTATGATTCTGCAGGGATCTCCAGTTTGAATGAGGACATCAAGGTATTCAAGAAAAAAGGGAAAGTCTGTGACCTGGAGAAATACATGTCGGACAAGGACATATCGGGGACGGTGGGAATCGGACATACCCGCTGGGCTACCCACGGGGAACCAAGCGATATCAATGCGCACCCCCATACCTCCCGGAACGGGCATTTCGTAATCATACACAACGGTATCATTGAGAATTACACCGTACTGAAAAGCAAACTTATTAACCGGGGATATTCCTTTGCCAGCGAAACCGACACTGAGGTTCTGGCCAATCTTATCGAATACATTTACATAAAGGGAAAGGTTTCGGCTGAGATTGCTGTCAGGCTGGCTCTCACCAAGGTAGTCGGGGCTTATGGCCTGGTAATCCTTTGCCGCAACGAACCCGACAAAATCATTGCAGCCCGGAAAGGCAGTCCCCTTGTCATTGGCATCGGCGAAAATGAATATTTCCTGGCTTCGGATGCCACCCCCATCGTGGAGTATACAAAAAGTGTGGTATACCTGAACAACGATGACGTAGCCATTATCAAGAAAGATGAGCTAATCCTGAAGACGGTCAAAAATGACACCCTGGTACCAAAGATACAAAAACTGGACCTGGACATCGGGGACATTGAGAAGAATGAATATGCCCATTTTATGCTGAAGGAGATCTTTGAGCAGCCAAGATCCATACAGGACACTTTCCGCGGGCGTATCAGTAACGACCTGAAGGACCTTCACCTGGGAGGCTTGTTAGATGTATTGCCACGCCTGCTTGAAGCAAGGCGGATCATCATCATCGGGTGCGGAACATCCTGGCATGCCGGACTGGTGGGAGAATACTTGTTTGAGGACCTTGCAAGGCTTCCGGTTGAGGTTGAATATGCAAGCGAATTCAGGTACAGGAATCCACTTATCGGCAAGGACGATGTGATCATTGCCATCAGCCAGAGCGGGGAAACCGCAGATACCCTGGCGGCCATACAGCTTGCCAAGAATGCCGGGGCACTTGTACTGGGAATATGTAATGTGGTCGGATCCAGCATCCCCAGGGAGACGGATGCCGGAGTGTATACTCACGCAGGTCCCGAAATAGGGGTCGCATCGACCAAATCCTTCACGGCACAGGTTACGGTCCTGGCCATGATGGCCATCCTGATCGGACGCAGCAAGGGTGTTCTCCCGGAGGCAGAGTATCTCGGGTTGATCAGCGAACTGAGCCAGATCCCGGGCAAAATGGAATACCTGCTGACCTTCAATGAAAAATACAGGAAGATTGCTGAATTATACATGGCGGCCAATAATTTCCTGTACCTCGGACGCGGCTACTTTTTCCCGGTGGCACTGGAAGGCGCACTAAAATTAAAGGAGATCTCGTACATTCATGCGGAGGGTTACCCGGCCGCTGAAATGAAGCACGGCCCCATTGCACTTATCGATGAGAATATGCCGGTGGTGGTGATTGCTGTCAAGGACAAATCCTATGATAAAATTGTCAGTAATATACAGGAGGTCAAGGCGCGAAACGGGATCGTAATCGCCATTGTCTCGGAAGGCGATGAGATCATTAAGAATATGGCTGATCATGTACTTGAGATCCCGCATGTGGATGAAAAGATTGCCTCCCTGCTGGCAGTCGTTCCCCTGCAGCTCCTGTCGTACCATATTGCCGTCATGCGCGGCTGCGATGTGGACCAGCCACGCAACCTCGCAAAATCCGTTACTGTCGAATAAAGGGCAAAATTCATATTATTCAGGCATTGTTAAAACGTCGCTGCGTTTTGTGCCGGGAAGCACAAAACAGAGGCTCCTTAGCAAATAATGCCGTCAGCATGATTGCAAATTTTGCTCTTCCTGCATCCATAAGGCAATATCAGTATGCTCTGCGTTCGAGTCTTGCTGTTTGAGTGCTGAAGGCACGAGTTGCAAGGAGAGAGAGCAGAGCATACTGATTTGCCGCCTCTAGCGTTGTTTGTATTGCTGGTCGTAGTAATTGGCGTAATCGCCCGAGAGTACGTGGTCGAGCCACTGATGGTTTGAGAGGTACCAGTCGACCGTTTTTTCCAGTCCCACATGAAAGGTAACTCCCGGTTCCCAGCCAAGGTCCTTTTTGATCTTTGTGGCGTCGATGGCATAGCGCAGGTCATGTCCGGCGCGGTCTTTCACAAACCCGATCAATGCGGCAGAGGTTCCGGGGAGGCGGTTTAGTTTGACATCCATGATCTTGCACAGCAGTTTGATCAGGTCCAGGTTCATCCATTCGTTGTTCCCGCCGATGTTATAAGTTTCCCCGTTCCTGCCCCGGTGAAATACACAATCAATGGCTTCCGCATGATCACCCACGTAAAGCCAGTCTCGCACATTTTCACCTTTACCGTAAATGGGAACCGGGTTATTGTTCTTGATATTATTGATGGCCAGGGGAATGAGTTTCTCGGGGAACTGGTTGGGACCGTAATTGTTGGAACAGTTCGACAGTACTACAGGCAGTTTATAAGTATGGTGGTAGGCCCTGACCAGGTGATCGGAACTTGCCTTGGATGCGGAGTAGGGACTCCGCGGATCATACGCAGTGGTTTCTGTAAAATAGCCTTCCCTGCCCAGTGAACCATAAACCTCATCGGTGGAAATGTGATAGAACAATTTTCCTTCCATGTTCTCATTCCATACAGAGAGGCAGGAACTCAGAAGATTGACCGTGCCGATTATGTTGGTGTTGATAAAGGACAGGGGATCCAGGATGGAACGGTCAACGTGCGACTCGGCGGCCAGATGAATAACGGCATCCGGCCGGTGTTCTTCAAAAACCCCGTTAACGAATTCCGCGTCGACAATATCGCCCTTAATAAAACCATAATTGGGCAGATTTTCAAGGTCTGTAAGGTTCTCCAGGTTGCCGGCGTAAGTAAGGGCATCCAGGTTAAGGATCCGGTATTCCGGATATTTTTTCACAAAGAGCCTGACCACATGCGAACCAATGAACCCTGCCCCTCCGGTAATTAATATTGTTTTCTTCATGCCTTCTATTATGAAAACAGGATGAAAAAAGAAGCCTTATTTTCTGCTTACTGGCAGAAAATTCAGCAATTTTTTTATCCTGTTTGATTCCTGATAGTCTGTTCCCATTTCCAGGCCGTTCGCAAGGTCTCTTCAAGGGGGATTTCGGCTTTCCATCCCAGGACCTTATTGGCCATGGTAGTATCGGCATAGACCTGCTCAATATCGCCATCCCTCCGGTTTACCACCCTGTACTTGAATTCCACACCAGTGGCATTCACAAATGCTTTAATGATCTCAAATACAGACAATCCCTTGCCGGTTCCCAGGTTAAAGACCTCTATGCCCTGTGCGTTTTTACCTGCAAGCAGGCGGTTGATGGATACGACATGGGCGCGGGAAAGGTCTACCACATTTATATAATCCCTGACGGCCGATCCGTCGTGTGTATTATAATCGTCACCAAATACGCGGAGCTCTTCCCGGACACCAATGGCTGTCTGGGTTAGGTAGGGCACAAGGTTGGCGGGAACGCCAAGTGGAAGTTCCCCGATATGTGCCGATGGATGGGCCCCGATGGGATTAAAATACCGAAGGGAAATTGCTTCAATCGCATCGCCTGCAGCAATAACATCCGAAATGATCTCTTCCGAGATCTGCTTTGTATTTCCGTAAGGGGAGGTGGCTTTTTTGATAGGGGATTCTTCCGTTACCGGGAGCTTGTCTGGTTGTCCGTAAACGGTGCAGGAAGAGGAAAAAACGAAATATCTGACACCATGGTTTTTCATGGCATTCAGCAGGTTGATCAGGGAAAGCAGGTTGTTCTCATAGTATTTGAGCGGTTTTTCGACCGATTCGGGCACCGCTTTATGTGCCGCAAAATGTATAATTGCCCTGGTGGTGGGATACCTGGCAAAACAATCCGTGAGCCCCTGCCTGTCACAGAGGTCCAGTTTCTCAAAGAGGGGTTTCCTGCCGGTGATCTTTTCAATTCCATCCAGAACCTCGATCCTCGAATTGACCAGGTTGTCAATAATGAGCACATCGTACCCTGCTTCCATCAGTTCGACAGCGGTGTGTGAACCGATGTACCCGGTTCCTCCTGTGACTATGATTAGTTCCTTCATCCGTATAAAAATTGAATTTCATTAATCACCCGAAAACTCACTATTTAAATAATTTCCCGGTTTACAGGCTCCAGTATATTAGTTTATTGATCTTTCCGCGATAGATCCCCTTGATATCC
>JAUVKJ010000211.1 GCA_030592145.1 Bacteroides sp. | reverse complement strand
ATCGGAAGTTGTATGACGCCCTAGATGATCGAGGAAGGGTATGACAACCCTTTCAGTGCGGCCGCGAATATAACTTCCGCTACCACCGGACTTGTAATTCCGCCCAGTAATATTCTGATTGTATACTCCCTGGCAAGCGGTGGGGTGTCTATTGCAGCCCTGTTTATTGCCGGGTATATTCCAGGAATTCTCACGGGACTGGCACTGATGGGGGTGGCAGCCGCCTTTGCCCTGCGGAAAAATTACCCTGTGGGTAATAAGATCGGGCTGCGTGCCGGCATTTTAAAATTCCTTGATGCCATTCCCAGCCTTGTGCTCCTGATAATCGTTATCGGCGGTATCATTGCAGGAATCTTTACGGCAACCGAGGCATCCGCTGTAGCCGTCCTCTACTGCGTGATCCTTGCCCTTATTTACAGGGAAATCCGAATCAGGGACTTTCCCGACATCCTGCTCAGAACGGTGCGGACCACTGCAATTGTTTTGCTGCTTGTGGGTACTTCTATGGGACTCTCATGGGTGATGTCCTATGAAAACATACCCCAGGAGGTGAGCAAGGGATTGCTTGCACTTAGCGAAAACCCGCTCATGATTATGATCATCATCAACATGATCCTCCTTGTGGTCGGGATATTCATGGATATGACGCCGGCAGTGCTGATTTTTACGCCTATCTTTCTTCCCATCGTGGGCAACTTCGGGATCGATCCCGTCCATTTCGGGATCATTATGGTGCTGAACCTGAGCGTGGGACTCTGTACACCACCTGTAGGCACTGTCCTTTTTGTTGGATGCAGCGTCGCAAAAATAGGGATCGGCGAAGTGATCAAACCCCTGATCCCGTTTTTCATTGCAATGATCGCCGTCCTTTTACTGGTAACTTATTTGCCTGCGCTAAGCCTCTGGCTTCCAGGAGTATTCGGATTCTAAAACTGATACCGGTCCTTCCAGTTAAAAAAAAATTATTAAATTTGGGTACCCCAAATCCGATACCTGTTGGCAGCCCTGCTTCATCATAAAAATTCCGGTAAGGAACCTGGAGAAAACACTCACCTGGATGCAGAACTGTTTGATGAGCATCAGCTTCTTCATGCCATTATCGATAATATGCCTGATTTCATTTACATCAAGGACAGGTCCAGTAAATTCATCCTTGCCAACCAGAAGCTTGCACGCACCCAGGGGCTGAAATCGGGAAAACAGATGATCGGAAAAACCGATCACGATTATTTCCCCGGGGAACTGGCCAATAAATACTACCTGAATGAACAGGAGATCATGAGCAGTGGGAAGCCACTGATCAACCATGAAGAAAAATGCCTGGATGAGGAGGGCAGTGAGATCTATCTTTCCACAACCAAGATCCCCCTTAAAAACAAAAAAGGCGAAATAATTGGAATTGTCGGGATCGGAAGGGACATCACGGACCGGAAAAAAGCCGAAGTAAATTTGATCAAACACGCGGAGCAAGTTCAGCAGGTAAATACCCTGCTTGAAGAGAAACAGGAAATGATTCAGCAGCAGGCAGAGGAACTTACCGCACAGGCAGATAACCTGAGCATAGCCAACCTGGAAATGCAAAAATTATCGGTTGTGGCCAGCGAAACGGATAATGTGGTCATAATCCTCGATGCCGATAGTAATTTTGAATGGGTCAATAAAAGCTTCACACATGTTTATGGTGCTACCCTTAAAGAATTTATACAGGAAAGAGGTAAGAATATCCTCGAGGGAAGCTATAATCCATATATCCGTGATATCATGGGGAAATGCAGGAAATCCAGACAAACTATCCGGTACCAGTCGGAGGCATCCGATAAGAACGGGAATAAAATCTGGACCCAGTCTACCCTTACCCCGGTGCTTGACAAAGAAAACAACATTATCCGCTTTGTAGCCATTGATACAGATATAACGGCTTTAAAAAAGGCACAGGAGATGATCAGCCAGCAAAAAACCGAGCTCGAAGAACACGGCAAACAGCTCGAAAAAGCCAATATCACAAAAGACAAGTTCTTTTCGATCATTGCCCATGACCTGAATAATCCATTTCATTCCATAATGGGATTCACGGACCTGATGGTAAAGAATTACGATACAATCGAGGATGACAAAAAACGGGAATACCTCGGATTGATCCATGATTCCTCCCAGTTTGCACACAATCTGCTGGAGAATCTTCTGAATTGGTCACGTACCCAGACAGACAGGATCAAATTCAATCCGTCCAGGATGGAATTACATTCTTCCGTTCAGGAAATCCAGCAATTCCTGAGCACCTCCCTGGAAAAGAAGAAGATCCATCTCGAGAACCTTGTTCCTGAAGGCACTTTTGCCCTTGCAGACCAGAATATGATCCAGACAGTGCTGAGAAACCTCCTGGGCAACGCGATTAAATTCACACCCCGGAATGGCAGCATTACAGTTAGCGCCGAAACCAGTGATGATAAAGTTCTTGTCAGCGTAAAAGACACTGGTATCGGGATACCCGGTGAACAGCAAAAAAAACTGTTCAGATTCGGGGAATTCCATACCTCCGTGGGTACGGACGGTGAACAGGGTACGGGATTAGGACTACTGATCTGTTTTGAATTTATTAAAAAACACGGAGGGACCCTGCAGTTTACTTCCCGGTCCGGAAAGGGAACCACCTTTTCTTTCGATATTCCAAACACTGATCATAACTAAGATCGTATCTATGCTATTGCTCGGATATGACATCGGAAGTTCATCGGTAAAAGCCAGCATCCTTAATGCCGACTCAGGAACCATTGTTGCTTCAGCATTTCAACCCAAAGAGGAAATGGAGATCAACTCCCCGCAGACCGGATGGGCCGAACAGGATCCGGATGCATGGTGGAAGAACCTGAAACTGGCCACACATGATGTCCTGGCACAGACAGACATCGATACCGGCCGGATTGCTGCCATCGGAATATCCTACCAGATGCACGGGTTGGTAATGGTCGACAGAAATTACAAGGTCCTGCGCCCCTCCATTATCTGGTGTGACAGCCGGGCTGTTGAAACCGGGGACAAGGCATTTCAGGAGCTTGGTTCCCAACGCTGCCTGGGCAGCCTGCTGAACTCACCCGGCAATTTTACGGCATCCAAATTGAAATGGGTGCAGGAAAACCAGCCTGATATCTATGAAAAGATCCACAAGATAATGCTGCCGGGTGATTATATTGCCCTGCGCATGACAGGCATGGTAAGCACCACGGTGTCCGGCTTATCCGAGGGGATCTTCTGGAACTTCGAAAAGGATGAACCGGCAAGCTTCCTGCTTGATCATTACGGTATTGACAAAAGCCTGATCCCCGACGTTGTACCTGCCTTCTCCGAACAGGGAAGGTTAAGTACTATGGCTGCTGCTGAACTGGCACTCAACCCGGGCATTCCGGTCACCTACCGTGCCGGCGACCAGCCCAACAACGCTTTTTCGCTCAATGTTCTGAATCCAGGCGAGATTGCGGCTACTGCAGGAACTTCCGGCGTCGTTTATGGTGTCAGCGATGAGATCCGCTATGATCCTGAATCCAGGGTCAATACTTTTGCCCATGTCAACCATGCCAAAAACAAACCCCGTCTCGGCGTTCTTCTCTGCATCAACGGAACGGGGATCCTTTACAGCTGGATTAAACGGAATTTGGTCTCCGGTACAGACTACAACGAAATGAACAAGCTGGCAGCCAGGGTGCCTGTCGGGGCAAAAGGTTTAACGGTTCTTCCATTCGGAAACGGAGCAGAGCGCATTCTTAACAACCGGGACCCGGGCTGTACCTTCGCTAACCTGAATTTCAATATCCACACGAATGCAGATATCATACGGGCAGCACAGGAAGGAGTCGTATTTGCCTTCCACTACGGAATGGAGATCATGAAGTTTACAGGGATACAGCCTTCGGTGATCCGCGCCGGACATACCAACATGTTCCTCAGTCCGGTTTTCAGGGAGTCTCTTGCGGGACTCACGGGTGCCATGATAGAACTGTACGATACGGATGGTTCTCAGGGAGCGGCCAAGGGAGCCGGTGTAGGATGTGGTTACTATTCAGG
>JAUVKJ010000273.1 GCA_030592145.1 Bacteroides sp. | reverse complement strand
AGCCTGGCCTGGAGTCCCATTTTCGAATCCCCCATTTCCCCTTCGATCTCCGCTTTCGGGGTCAGTGCAGCCACCGAATCGATTACGACGATGTCTATAGCGCCCGAGCGGATCAGGTGGTCGGTGATTTCGAGGGCCTGTTCGCCGTTGTCGGGCTGTGAAATGTAGAGGTTCTCAATATCGACTCCCAGATTTTCCGCATAAAAGCGGTCGAAAGCATGTTCCGCATCGATGAAGGCAGCGATCCCGCCTGCTTTCTGGGCTTCGGCAATGGCATGGATGGCCAGGGTGGTCTTTCCCGATGATTCGGGACCGAAGATCTCGGTCACCCTTCCCCTGGGGTATCCGCCTATGCCCAGCGCAATATCAAGGGCGATGGAGCCCGACGGGATGGCAGAAATGTTCTCGATGGGAGAGTCGCCCATTTTCATGATGGACCCTTTCCCGTAACCTTTCTCAATTTTATCAAGCGTAAGCTGCAGTGCCTTGAGTTTCTCCTGCCTGATCTTGTTTCCGTTTGATTCTTCGCTCATTATGTTTGAATTAGTGTTTTTGGTGCTGGTCTGTGAATGTAAAATTACAAAGATTAGGATAAATTCCACCCCCGCACTTTCAGACAAAAGCAAAATATATTTGCTAATTTCGCTCAATGCCTTTATGGCCTTAGGATTAAAATCTATGTATCGAGTAAACATATTTATCAACAGTATGTTCAAATCGGCTTTTTGCAGAGCTCCCTGCCTCATCCTGATGTATTTTGCTTCGGTCCTGCCGGCGGTTTCTGCAGGTTTTCAGGATACCGTCCGTGTCGCGGAAACGATTCCGGGTCCAGACAGCACCATGATACGCTTGAATGACCTGACTTTTAACCGCATGCTTGACGGGGCCATCGATTACCAGCAAAGGGCGGATTCCCTTCACCGGCTATCCGTTGAATGGAGAAAGGAGGCCGCAAAGATGGATGACCAGGCGTTGCGGGGAAGGCTGCAGAGAAAAATTCTGCAGGTGGAAGACAGTATGGAGATATACAGGGCGCTTGCAAATGAGCATTTTGAATTCCTGAACGCCAGTATCCCGGAGGAAGCAAAAGAAGAACCCCGGCATCCGTTCCTGGTCAGGGATACCGTACTGAACGGGATCACGGTCTATCGTTATAACCTGACGGAGGAATTCATGGCCCTGCTTGAGGAGATCCGGCAGCCGGCAGTTAAAGACATTCAGAAGGCAAAGCAACAGTCCGGGTTCAGAATTTTTAATACTTCTCCCTATGGCACAGGAAATCCATTTGAGAGGGATTTTTCCATTCCCCCGGGAGTATTTTACCGGATACAGCTGGCCGTCTTCAGCAAGGAGATTGCCCGGGATCATTTCGGGGGACTGTCGCCCATTACCACCGAATCCATCCCCGGAAGGGATATGACCCGGTATTTTGTGGGGAAGTTCACCCGCATGGAGGATGCCCGGACATCCCTGGTAAAGGTAAGGGCACAGGGCTACCCGGATGCTTTCATTATCGGGTATTATGATGGCAGGAAAGGCAGCTTCAGCAAGCTCAAAGCCCTTGAGAAATAATAATTCATTCCCTGTAAGTGGTTACGGAAAGAAATTGTTATTTTTGTAATGGTCTAAATGTAAACGCATGGCGGAAAAAGAGAAGGCTAAGGAGTTTCCGGTCATTGAGGAATTCAATGATGTGGAGGGAAAAGGGAAGAATTCACTCATTCTTCATAACGATGAGGTGAATTCCTTTGATTTTGTGATCGAAAGCCTGATCGAAGTATGCGAACATACCACCGAGCAAGCGGAACAGTGTACTTACCTGGTACATTACAAGGGGAAATGTGATGTGAAATCGGGGAGCTTTGACTTCCTGAGGCCCATCAGGCATGCGCTGGTGGACAGGGGACTGAAAGCGACCATAGATTAACGGACTCATTCATTGAAATGTCAATATTTGCCATCATCCTGTTGATTGTCCTGGGGATATTTCTGTTCATCGTGGAGTTCCTGCTCGTTCCCGGAGTAACCGTTGCCGGCATCGGCGGGGCTATACTGATGGGCGTTGCCGTGTATATGGCCTATACGACCCATGGCAATACAACCGGCAACTACACCCTGGTGGCCACCCTGATACTGACCGTGGGTATCGGCGCGTATGCTCTCAGGGCAAAAACATGGAAGAGGCTTATGCTGCACAAGGACATCGACAGCAAGGTGGAGGTAGGACTGGAGGATGGTGCCATAAAGGTTGGGGACCACGGGGAAAGCATCACCCGTATGGCCACGGTCGGCAAGGTCATGATCAACGGAATCATTGTCGAGGGAAAATCACAGCGGGGATTCCTGGATCAGCATACCCCCGTGGAAGTCATTAAAGTAAAGAATACGCAAGTCATAGTTAAACCACTTAAAAAGGAATAAAAATGGAATCAGCAGGAGCAATAGGAATTTACATTGTAGTAATTGTCGGATCCATCATCGGCTTATGGATCATTTTTTATTTTATACCGGTTGGACTCTGGTTTTCCGCCCTGATATCGGGGGTAAGGATATCCCTGCTCCAGCTCGTTCTCATGCGCTGGAGGAAGGTTCCCCCGTCTATCATCGCACGGGCCATGATCGAGGCCTTCAAAGCCGGACTGAAGGAAATCAAGCGTGATGAACTGGAAGCGCATTTCCTGGCCGGGGGGCATGTGGAAAGAGTCATACATGCCCTTGTATCCGCAAATAAGGCCAATCTGGACCTCACTTTCCAGATGGCCACAGCCATCGACCTGGCCGGCCGTGATATTTTAGAAGCCGTTCAGATGTCCGTAATCCCGAAAGTCATTGATACACCCGCGGTGACCGCCGTGGCCAAGGACGGTATACAGTTGATCACAAAGGCAAGGGTAACTGTTCGCGCCAACATCAAGCAACTGGTCGGGGGTGCCGGAGAGGATACCGTACTTGCCCGGGTAGGTGAGGGGATAGTATCCGCAATCGGTTCGGCAGACTCTCACAAGGCCATGCTTGAAAACCCCGATTCCATATCCAAATTGGTTCTTGAGAAGGGACTGGATGCCGGTACGGCATTCGAGATCCTTTCCATTGATATCGCCGACGTGGACATCGGAAAGAATATCGGGGCCTATCTTCAGACCGACCAGGCCGAGGCGGACAAGAAAATCGCCCAGGCCAAGGCCGAGGAGCGCCGTGCCATGGCCGTTGCACTCGAGCAGGAAATGATTGCCAAGGCACAGGAAGCACGCGCCAAGGTGATCGAGGCCGAAGTCGAGATCCCGCTTGCCATGGCCGACTCCTTCCGTAAGGGGAACCTTGGAATA
>JAUVKJ010000207.1 GCA_030592145.1 Bacteroides sp. | reverse complement strand
CAGGAAAGCGTTTTACTGTTTCGATCTGATCCTCCCCAAAGCGACCGTATGATTTCTCTTCCATCTGTTCCTGGACTACTCTTGCATTTGGAGCAAAATTGAAATTGTTTTCCATATAGCCTTTTACGGTAAAGGTATAGTAGGGCAGAATACCTATATCGTTCAGTACTTGTCTCAGCCGGGCTGAATGTCCCCGGCGGGAGGCAGCAACCGTAAATACAAGCTGGTTGGTTACCATCCACCCGGCTTCGATCAGCCGCTGCACAGCCACCCGGGCCTCCGGTGTTACTTCCATAGGAGATTCAAAATGGGTCTGAATCACAAATTGTTGTATTCCTTCTTTGCTGCCGGCTTTTTTAAACTCCGACAAATTTTTAACCAGTGCTTCTGTGACCCTCTGGGGCAGGTAAGCCGGAAGACGGGTTCCCAGCCGGATGCGCTGGATCTCTGCATATTTTTTACCATCCGGCCTTTTTTTGTTGGCTTCTCTTTTGCGACTCACCATGGCAAGGATCTCATTCAGCAAATGCTTCAGGGTGGCATCGGAACTCATCAGGGCATCCCCTCCTGTAATCAGGATGTCCCGGAGTTGAGTGTCGTTTTCATAGTAATCCATCAGCCGCTTCAGCTTTTCCGGCCATTTTTCAGTGGGGACAAGCTTATCGAGATTGAAATTCAGATGGCCGGACTGGAAATCATACATCCGCTGACAGCTTGAACAGAGTCCCCCGCAAGCCCTTCCCATAGAATCCGGGATAAGAATGGCTACCTCCGGGTAGCGGCGGTGTATATTGTTATGAAAGGGAAGAATCCAGCCTGCAGCATTGGGTTTCCCGGGCTGAACCTGGTCCTCCTTCTCCCAGGCAACAATATGGCCGAATTCCTCTAACAGATGTTTGCTGTAAATCACATAATGCCGGATGGCCAGGTCAGCCCCAATAGCAAAATAGGGAACCCGTACATGCAACAGCGAGAGATAATAGGGATTCACGAAAAATGGTATTCCTGCCTCCTCAGCTTCTTTTAACAACTTCATTGTATCCGGGTCAAGTGAATACCCCAGCATCTCATTTAGCAGGTCCGGCGACCGTACAGCAAACCTGAGATGAAATCGATGATCTTTCCACCACTCAAGAGCTTTTTCCATCTTCTGACCGGAATCCAGGTTTTCTTCGAAAAAGTATCGTTCCCCTTTTATCTCCTGGCTTTCGATCTTATGTATTATGATCTTCAGTATCCTGTCCCTGTTCTCTTCCCTGAGTAAAACGATACGGGGATCCAGTCCGGAAGGATAGCGCTCCATCCATTCGAGAACCTCTTTCTTTTCAGGGATCTTTTGATGGCTTTCGCCCCTCAACTGTCTGAACATCTGAATCATATCCTTGAAAAAATCAGGTTTTGCCCCGCCTGTACCACGGTTAACTGCCAGCCAGACCAGCTTAATGGGATTGCTTACTGCAATCTCTCCGCGAAGGTTTTGGTCAGGGTACTCCTTTCCTGCATGTTCGATATAATCAAGAATCCTGATAATGGCAAAATCTTTCCATTCAAGTTTATCAAACAATTCACGGTTTGATGGGCGGGCCTGCTGAAACCTGAAGGCTTCCCGTCTCGCAGAGAATTCCTTTTCAATCCAGGCTTTCACACCCACAAGCGCCACGGTCTCGTTCTTCGAGTTTCGCATGACCTCATCAAGACCGGGATTTTCCTGAAGAAGGATCTTAAGAAATTTATGCGATTTTACAGAAATGGCAATACGGTCCAGGATTTCGATCTCTGTCATTCAATAATGATTTAATGATAATCAGGAAAGTTATATAAGTTTTTTTAAATTTCCATGCGTGATACGCTGAGTACGCCCTTGATCTTTGCAAGGCGTTTGATCAGTACATCCAGGTGGCTGGTGTCTTTTACGAATAAAGTGATGGTCCCCTCGAACATGCCATCGGTCGAATCGATGGAGACGGAACGCATATTCACCCGCAGGTCCTTCGAGATGGTATCCGAGATCTTGCTCAGGATGCCAATATCATCTACCCCGGTCATCCGGATGGTAGCCGGCAGGTATATTTCCGAGCCTGTTACGGCCCACTGTGCTTTTACTACACGGTACCCGTACCTGGAGATCAGCTGGGCAGCATTCGGACAGGAGACCCGGTGTATGGATATGCCCGAACTTACAGTTACGAATCCAAATATTTCATCGCCGTAAATAGGATTGCAACATTTCGCCAGTTTGTAATCCACCTTGTCCAGGCTCTTGTCGATGACAAGGTAATCGTCCTGCTTCACAGCCGAGGAAACAATCTTCTCGACAGCTCCATCACCTATCTCCGTTGACTTTACATAGGTGCCTGCAGGCTCTTTCTCCTGCAGCAGGTCCTTGATCTTCATAAGGTCGATCTTTTCTGTGGCCACCATGTAATAAAGGTCGGTAGCCGTTTTCAGCTTGTAATGCTGCAGGAGTTTATGGATGTTGGTATCTTCAAATTCGACCTTCCAGTTTCGAAACCTTCGCCTGAGGATCTCCCGGCCATTGTCGGCATCTGCCAGCCTGGCCTCCTGGAGGGCCTGCCTGATCCTGGATTTGGCCTTGGAGGTCTTTACATACTGCAGCCAGTCCTGCCTGGGCCTCTGGTTCCGGGAAGTAATGATCTCAACCTTATCCCCGTTTGCCAGCTGGTGGCGGATGGGAACGTTTTTCCCGTTGACCTTGGCACCCTTGCATGACATACCCACCTGTGAATGCACATCAAATGCAAAGTCAAGCACGGTAGAACCTGCCGAAAATTTTTTCAGGTCTCCCTTGGGAGTAAAAACGAAAATCTCCTTATTGTAAATGCTCTGCCTGAAATCATCTATGATATCTCCGGCATCCGGCTCCGGATTCTCCAGCATTTCACGCACCCTGTTAAGCCAACTCTCCAATTCGGCCCGGTCCGATCCCCCCTTGTATTTCCAGTGCGCGGCCAGTCCCTTTTCCGCGATCTCGTTCATCCTTTCGGTACGGATCTGTACCTCTACCCATTTTCCACCGGGTACCACAACGGTGGTATGCAGGGATTCGTATCCGTTTGACTTGGGAACCGAGATCCAGTCGCGCAGGCGGTTCGGGTTGGGCTGGTAATAATCCGTTACAAGGGAATAGACCTTCCAGCAGTCCGATTTCTCATTCCCGGGTTCAGATTTCAATACAATCCGGATGGCGAACAAGTCGTAAACCTCCTCGAAATCAACGTTTTTCCGGTTCATCTTAGACCAGACGGAATGTACGTTCTTTGTTCTGCCCTTGATTTCGAATTCAAAATTATTTTCCTCCAGCTTCATTCGAAGCGGGGAAATGAACCCGTCGATGAACTTTTCACGGGAGGCCCTGGTTTCCTGTAGCTTTTCTACGATTTCATGGTAAACCTTTGAATTGGTGTATTTCAGGTGCAGGTCTTCCAGTTCTGACTTAATATTATACAGTCCCATCCGGTGTGCCAGGGGCGCGTATATGTAGAAAGTTTCAGCCGAGATCCTGAGCTGTTCCGTCCGTTCAAGCTTATGCAGGTTGCGCATCACGTAAAGGCTGTCCGCGAGCTTGATCAGGATCACCCTTATATCACTTGAAAGTGTCAGTAAAAGGTTCCTGAGGTTTTCTCCCTGGTTATCGGATTTCTGGGTGTCGATGCAGGATATTTTGGCCACGCCTTCTATGATCTGTATGATCTGTACATCCATGATCTTTTCCATCTCCTCCCTGCTTATCTTTCCCTCGATATGAAAATCAAACAGAAGGGCGGAGATGATCGAGGAAACGCCCAGCCCGATCTCACCTGTGACAATAGCCGCCACTCCGAGGGCATGGAAAATCGCCAGGTCCCCCAGTTTTTCCGGCATTCCCTCACATGCGTCCAGGGCCAGGTTAACGGCCTCCTTCAGCATCCTGAATTCCTTTTTATCCAGGTCCCTCTCACCAAGACGGAGGAGCTCCCGGTACTTTGCCAGGATCCTTTTATCGTTCCGTATGTTCACGCAGTAAAAATACTATATCTTTTTGCGATTGCATAGCGGGTGGATTTTAGTATTTTCGGTACGTGAAACGCCAGATTCCACATACCTACGTCATAAT
>JAUVKJ010000020.1 GCA_030592145.1 Bacteroides sp. | reverse complement strand
AGGACGGAGAGTTTTATGTTTCAGTACCCAGCGGAAACTTTGGAAACCTTACAGCAGGATTAATAGCCGGGAGAATGGGACTTCCCGTGAAGCATTATATCGTCGCCACCAATGTCAATAATGTCGTGCCGGAGTACCTGGACACCGGAATTTTCCGTCCCCGGCCTTCCGTACCTACAATCGCCAATGCCATGGATGTAGGCAATCCAAGCAATTTTGCAAGAATCCTTGATCTTTACGGCAATTCACATGGCGAAATCCGGAATGCCATGAGCGCTTATGCTTATACTGACGATGAATTAAGGGAAACCATAGGAGATGTATACCGCCGGACGGGCTATCTACTGGATCCCCATGGCGCTGCGGGTTACCGGGCATTAATGCAGCATTCTCCAAAAGAGAAAGGAATCCCCGGTGTATTCCTTGAAACTGCCCACCCCGGAAAATTCAGCCTGATCGTCGAAGAGGTTATAGAATCTACAGTTGAAATCCCCGACAGGCTGAAAGAGGCTTCTGCGAAACCAAAATCGAGCATCCCTCTTTCCTCAGATTTCCCCGACTTCAGGGACTTTCTCCTGAATTTATAGTATTGCCCGGGTCAGGTACCTTTTTTTGCGCTATTTGTGCAAAAAGCCAGCGATGCCTGAATAAAGGTAAATGCTTAAAAATGAAGCCTTTTTTTTGCGGTTAATGCCGCAAAAAGCCAGCGAATTTTTAAGTATTTACCGTCCCCTAGATAACGCCCTGGTCAAGCATCGCATTGGCGACCTTCATAAAGCCTGCTATGTTCGCGCCTTTGACAAAGTTCACATAGCCATCCTCTCCGGTGCCATGCTCAACACAGGCAGCATGGATATTGATCATAATGTCATGCAGCCTTTTGTCGACTTCTTCGCGCTGCCAGTTCAGCTTCATGCTGTTCTGCGACATTTCAAGTCCCGAGGTAGCAACCCCTCCCGCATTGGCTGCCTTGCCCGGGGCATACAGGATCTTGTTTTCCTGGAGTACCTCGATGGCTTCGGGTGTACAGGGCATATTGGCTCCCTCGCATACACAGATACATCCATTCTTTACCAGGTTGCCGGCATCTTCTTCGTTCAGTTCATTCTCCGTGGCACAGGGCAGGGCAATATCGCATTTTACCTCCCAGGGATGTTTGCCGGGTACAAATTTGGCGCTTTCAAACTCATCGGAATAGGGTTTTACGATATCCTCATTCGAAGCCCGGAGTTCTAACATGTAGTCAATCTTTTCCCCTGACACCCCTTCGGGATCATATACATAGCCGTCCGGTCCGGAAAGTGTCACCACCTTGCCCCCGAGCTCGGTCACTTTTTTCGCCGCTCCCCAGGCGACATTGCCGAATCCGCTGATGGCTACCGTCTTTCCCTTGATGCTTTCGCCTTTTGCAGCCAGCATTTCCTTGGTAAAATATACACAGCCGAATCCCGTAGCTTCGGGGCGGATCAGGCTGCCTCCCCAGTTGATGCCCTTGCCGGTCAGTACACCCGTATTTTCCCTGGCCAGTTTCCGGTACATCCCGTAGAGGAATCCGATCTCCCGGGCGCCCACGCCTATGTCACCGGCAGGCACATCGGTAGAGGGCCCGATCATTTTCCACAGCTCCAGCATGAACGACTGACAGAAACGCATGATCTCCGAATTTGACTTCCCTTTGGGATTGAAATCCGATCCGCCTTTGGCTCCTCCCATCGCCAGGGAAGTAAGGCTGTTTTTAAAGATCTGTTCGAATCCGAGGAATTTCAGGATGCTCAGGTTCACGCTGGGGTGAAACCGGAGTCCCCCTTTATAGGGTCCGATAGCATTGTTAAACTGTATCCTGTACCCAAGATTCACATGAACTTTCCCCTGATCATCTTCCCAGGGAATTTTGAACATCAGGATCCGGTCCGGTTCAACGATGCGGTCAATGATGCCTGCTGCCTCGAATTGCGGATTTGCGTTATAAACATCTTCAATAGACTCCAGTACCTCCCGTACCGCCTGAAGATATTCATTTTCGCCCGGATGCTTTTTTTCCAGGTCAACCATTTTTACGTCAACGTTCATATCTGGTAGTTTTAGTTTCAATAAAAATACTCTTATAAAAATTCCCGGTCAAAAAAAACCACATGATTTAAATCAAGGTTTGTAGATCACACCCTTGTTTGATTTTCCGTCTACCTCGACCCTGAGAGGGTTTTCGAAATGAACCTGCCTGACGAAATCGTTCTCCATCTCCGCCGGCTGCCTGTCAAGAAACTCATGATCGAAATACCCGTCTTTTATATAGGGGTTTATGGTGAAATACCCTACCCTGAATGAGGTTATGTTCTGAAAGAAATGAGTCCCCTGGCTTGGGTCGATCCGGTAGTTCTCCAGGCCGGCTTCGATAATCACCCTTGCAGCGGACAACTGGGTCCATTTGGCAGGGATCCCCAGCCAGGGATCGCTGGAGCCCCAGCGGCCCGGGCCTATGAGGATATAGTTCTTCTGTTCCCGGATGAATTTATCGTTGATCTCCTCAATGATCCCCGCAATCTTCTCAGATTGTGATGCATCAAACGCGGAAGGCTTTACATATACAATGTCATACAGTTCCTGGAATGATCCATTCCCCAGTGCGGACTCGGAATAGACGATGGTTTCTTCCGGAACAACCTGGTCCAGGCTAAAGTTAATCAGCTGCTCACTCAGAACGATTGGACGGATCTGGAGGAAATTGAATACGGCGGGTTCCCCGGAAGGGGTATCCATATTAACCGCAAATTCCATTTCGATGGGATTGTTCATCTCCTTCTGGCAGATCCGGAGCAGGTCAGAGAGGATTTCGGCCAGGGGAATTTTATCAAAATTCAGGATATGTGAAAAGGTGATCACCCGCTTGCCGCTGCCATACAGTCCATCTCTTATCATCTCGTTTTCAAGATCATAGGTAGATGCTGCATATTTAAAAGAAGCGTCCTTCTCTGCCTCTTTGAAGCGGAGTTTCAGTAAGTTAGTCCCGTCGTCAACGGCAGGCACAAAACTGGACGGATCAAGGTTTACCGCATAAAACTCCTTCTGTGTGTCTTTCAGCACCAGCTCGGGAGAGGACAACTGGATCACCTTCTTCGGATATTTTGGTGAGAACCGCAGACCGCGGCCGCCGTCCATCAGGAATTTACCGAGTCCATAGGCAATTACGGCAATCCCGTCCTCGGCCTTTTCGGGTTCAATAGGATAAAAATTAATGGAACGTGCAACTCCTGACAGTGTTGGATAAAACCGTCCACCATAAGAGTTGCCGCATACCTCCTGCAGAATGATACCCATTTTTTCCTCGTCGATCAAGTTTGAGGTTGCCGCCATGTAGGCCTTGCTTCCCTTGTAAAAGACCGATGCATAAACACTTTTTATTGCCATGGAAAGAAGGGATACCATATGCTGCTTGTCCTCGCAGTCACAGGGCACCATATAGGTTGAATAAATTCCGGCAAACGGCTGGTAATGGGAATCTTCCAGTTTGCTGGAACTCCTGACGGCCACAGGATTTTCAAGAACTTCAACGAAGGCCTTCAGGTCCTGTATCACCCGGCCGGGCAATTTGGCAGCCTGGAAGTGTTTCAGCACCTTCTCATCGGGCAGGTCTTTCAGGGCTTCCCTGTACAGCTTATTGCCCACCATGAATTCATCGAAAATATCTGTACTGAGCACTACTGTCCTGGGAATAAGTATAACAACGCCGGGATATTTATTGAAGATGTGATGTTTCTCGATCAGGGAATTTATGAACGCGAGTCCCCTGGCTTTACCGCCGATCGACCCATCTCCGACCCTGCTGAATACCAGGTACTCATCAAATTTCTCCTTATTAAATTTTGCAATGATCCCCCTCCCCTTGCTGAGCCTGAAATTGGAAATTGATTCGAATATGTAGCTGCGCATATCATCCAGGCTTTTAAAATCCTCCCTTCTTACGTACTTGATCATCTGCGCAACAGGGAAAAGTGCCCTGGCATTCAGCCATTTGGAGAAATCATTCCGCCCGCTGTGTAATGCAAGCACTGCCTCGGGCATTCTCAGGAGCTCATGCTGCAGGACCTGCAGATCCTCAGCACGTCCAATCTCCCCAAGCGTTTCCGGGTCCCTGAAGATAAAATCACCGAAACCAAGATGATCGATGATGTAAGCGGTAAGTTCGTGCGAAAGGTTTTCAGAATACTTGTGAATGAATGAGATCCTGAGTTCTTTCGCCTGGCGCGACATGGTATGGTCGGATGACTGCAGCAGGAAAGGCATGAATTCATCCTCACTCCGGACCAGCCTGGAGAACTCGATACCCATCTGTCCTTTTTCATCGGATCCGGCATTCCGTTTAAAATTCATGTCCGAAATAATGCCCAGCATATTGTATTTATACTTCTGGAAGATCTCCACCGCCTCATCGTAAGTGGTGGCCAGCAGCACCTTGGGTCTGCCCCGCATCCGCAGCATACGCTGATGCTCATTCAGGGCTTCAACTGCAAATTCTCTGGACTGTTTCAGGATGACCTTGTACAGGTTGGGCAGGTAACTGGAAATATAGCGTATGGAATCCTCCACCAGGAGAATGGTCTGGACGCCCACCACTTCCACATCATGCTCGGTGTTCATCTTATCTTCGATAAGTTTGATGATGGCAAGCAGCAGGTCTGCATTGCCCAGCCACGAAAAAACATAATCGATAGCGCTCAGGTCCTCGTTCTGCAGCCTTACGGAAACTTCACGAGAGAAATTGGTCAGGGTAACGATGGGGATTTCAGAATATTTTGACTTGATCTGCCTGGCCAGTTCAAAGGTGTCAATGCCTTCAATGTTCAGCATTTCGATTACAAGGTCGATCTGCTCTGATTCCAGGATGCTGAATGCTTTGCTGGCAGAGCTGGCCTGTATGAAAATGGGGGGATACCGGAGGTTAAGAGATACATATTCATTGAAGATCTGCTCATCGATCCGGCCGTCCTCTTCCAGCATAAATGCATCATAATTACTGCAGATCAGAAGGACCTGGCTGATGCGCTTCTGCATCAACTGGTCAAAAGCCGTATGATCGAAATCAATGGTAGGAGTGGTTATTTTTTTCATGGACACATGATTACTCCAGGTGATCGCCGTTACCGTTCACCATTGCAAACGAACACGAACTTTTAAATTCAGGCTTACCTTACTATTTAACCTCAAAGGTATTCCCTGAACGCAGCAATTCATTTACGGTATTTATCCTGGTGCTTTCCCGGGCCTGCTCCACTTGCTCAGTAAGCATGCTTTCGTATACCTGGCTTTCAAATGCACGAATTATACCCATGGCAACAGGCAAACCGGGTAGTGACATCCGGGTAAGCATGTAATGAATGGTATCATCCGGGTCCTTTACATCATGTACCAGGATATCGTCCAGGGTGTATGCGCTTTCGCCGATGGTAACGGACTTCAGTCGCCCTTTCTCCAGGACCAGTCCCTTGTTCTTGTCCTTTCCGTAGATCATGGGCTCCCCATGCTTAAGATAGATCTGGTGTTCTTCCCTCACTTCCCTGCCCGTGATCTCCTTATGCACCTGGTTGGCAAAGATGATGCAGTTCTGCAGGATCTCCACCGTGGATGTTCCTTTATGCTCGGCAGCCTTGATGAAGACCTCTTTCATCATTTTGGGCTCGGTATCCACCACTCTTGCAAAAAATGAACCCTGGGATCCCATGGCCAGCTCTCCCGGCTTGAAGGGATTCTCGATTGTCCCGTCGGGGGAGGTCTTGGTAACAGACCCCATGGGTGTGGTCGGCGAATACTGTCCCTTGGTCAGACCATAGATCTTGTTATTGAAAAGAAGAATATTGACATTGATATTCCTTCGGAGGATATGAATGAAATGATTCCCCCCGATGGCCATCAGGTCGCCGTCGCCGGTTACGATCCAGACACTCAGGTTCGGGTTGGCCACCTTTATGCCCGAGGCAATGGCTGCCGCCCTTCCGTGCAGGCCATGAAAGACATATGTATTGATGTAGTATGGAAACCTGGAAGAGCAACCGATCCCGGATACGAATACTATGTTCTCCTTTTTCACCCCGGTCTCGGGAAGGGCATTTTGTACTGTCGACAGAACGGCATGTCCCCCGCATCCGGCACACCATTTCACGGGATTTTCGACCTTGAAATCCTGTTTGGTAAGTTTACCGATGTTCTTTAATGCATGACTCATGATAATTCCTCCAGTATTTCATTGAATTTGAGCTTTAATTCTGATATCATAAAGGGAAGTCCCTGGACCTTATTGTATCTCAGGTACTCAAATTTGGGATGCTTCATCGTAAGGTAATCGGCAAACTGGCCCATGTTCAGCTCGCATACCACCCTTTTCCTGAATCCCTTCAGCACATCGTCCGTATTTTTGGGAAGTGGCCTGATATAGTTAAAATGCGCAAAGCTTATACTTTTTCCTTCCTCCTGCAATTCCTCCACGGCAGTGATCAGTGCACCGTAAGATCCTCCCCATCCGATAACCAGAAGATCTCCTGTATCAGGACCGATGATCTCCTGCCCGGGAATAAAATCCACCACTTTCTCCACTTTGGCTTGCCTGTGTTCCACCATGATCTGGTGGTTCATGGGATCGTGGGAAGCTTCACCGGTAATATCTTCTTTCTCAAGTCCACCCACCTTGTGCAGAAGCCCTTGCTGCCCGGCCATTGCCCAGTACCTCGCAAGCGTGTCAGGATTGCGTTGATAGGGTTGATAATCAGGATCGTTGTCCTTTACGTAAGGCA
Source organism: Bacteroides sp. (assembly GCA_030592145.1). Classification (GTDB taxonomy): domain Bacteria; phylum Bacteroidota; class Bacteroidia; order Bacteroidales; family SM23-62; genus SM23-62. The sequence goes on along the minus strand of JAUVKJ010000020.1, from coordinate 4,992 downwards.
CCTTGATCTCCGGGAGATCATTTACATCCGGAATGTGCCAGAGTTCCGAACCGTTGGCCAGGTAACCGTCCGAGAGCATGATCACGGGGGTCATGTGTTCGATGGCGATCTTGGCGGCAATATACCCGTAATCGAAACAGTTGGCAGGGGTGCTGGCAGCGATCACTACTACCGGACTTTCACCGCTTCTCCCGTACAGGGCCTGCATCAGGTCCGCCTGTTCTGTTTTAGTGGGCAATCCAGTGGAAGGCCCTCCCCTTTGTACGTTAACAATTACAAGAGGCAATTCGGTCATGACGGCCAGGCCGATGGCCTCCCCCTTCAGTGCAAGTCCCGGACCGGAGGTTGAGGTAACTGCAAGATGCCCGGCAAAACTGGCGCCGATTGCCGCACATATCCCGGCAATCTCATCTTCAGCCTGAAAGGATTTGGCTCCCAGGTGTTTCCGGCCGGCTATCTCCTGCAGGATCTCAGAAGCAGGTGTTATGGGATAGGAACCCAGGAAGAGGGGCCTGCCGGATCTTTCCGAGGCAGCCAGGAGTCCCCATGACGTAGCCTGGTTCCCGCTAATGGTCCGGAACAATCCCTTTTTCTTTCGGGCAGGATTCACAAGGAAAGTGGTTGCCATCGCCTCGATGGTCTCCGCATAATTATAACCCTCGTTAAGCACCTTGACATTGGCTTTTACCAGGTCAGGTTTATTTTTAAATTTTTGCTTGATAAAATTCTCGCCGAACTTGATATCCCTGTTGAAAAGCCAGTACAGGAGTCCCGCTACAAACTGGTTCTTGGTTTTGTCCGCAGTCCGGTTATCCAGTCCGAATTCCTTAACGGTTGAACGGGTCATCTGGGTAATGGGGGCCTTCACCACATTATAGCCTTCAAGGCTTCCGTCTTCCAGCGGATCCTCTGCATAACCAGCTTTTTTATAGTGCTTATTGTCAAAATTATCAATGTCAATAATGATGGTGGCACCCGGCTTTGTCCACTTCATATTGGCTTTCAGGGCAGCCGGATTCATGGCAACCAGTACATCCGCCTTATCCCCGGGAGAATGGACCTCCTTGTGCCCGATGTGTACCTGGAACCCTGAAACCCCGGCAACCGTACCCTGCGGCGCCCTGATCTCGGAAGGATAATCAGGGAAAGTGGACAGGTCGTTCCCGACAAATACAGCTGTATCGGAAAACTGTGATCCGGTCAACTGCATTCCGTCACCGGAATCTCCCGCAAACTTGACAACTACTTCATCCAGTTCAATGATTTTCGTATTTTTACTCATATTGTTTTATAACATAATGGCTATTAAATACATGTAAAATGCAAACGTAAAATTACATATTTTCTTCAACATATCCGTCACGTCCAGAAATCCAGTTTCTCGAGATGCACCTCTTCTTCAAAGAACATCCTGGAGATCATGTCAAAGAACTCCGTATAATCCGACACATAGAATTCATGTTTGTCAGACCCGTTCTCCGGATTCAGCAAGTCTCTTTCCTGAAGTTTTCTTTGCAGTTCACTAGCCACGATATTGCCTGAATCGATCACTTCGACCTCATCCTTAAAGAACCTTTCTATTTGCCGCCTGATGAGGGGATAATGGGTGCAGCCGAGGATCAGGGTATGGATCCCTGCGAAGCGCCTGTCTGAAAGATATGCATGTATGATGGCATCGCTGATATCATCATCGATAAATCCTTCTTCGATCATGGGCACAAACAGGGGGGTAGCTTTGGAGATCACCTCCATGGAAGGGAACCTCCGTGTGATCTTGTCTCTGTATGTTCCGCTGTTGATGGTCCCCTTGGTTCCGATCACCCCAACCTTGCCATTTTTGCCCTTTCCACCCAGAAGAGATACAACGGGATCCACCACATTCATAACGATTGCACGATCACCAATATGTTGGGTAACTTCGTCGAAGGCACTGGCAGAAGCGGTATTGCAGGCGATTAAAATTGTTTTGCAGGACTTTTCAAGGAGGAAATCGGAGATCTTCCTGGAATAATAACGCACTGTCTTGCTGGATTTATCCCCGTAAGGAAGATGGAAAGTATCGCCGAAGTAAATTATCTTTTCTTTCGGAAGGAGGGATTTAATGGAATGTGCCACTGTCAGTCCCCCGACACCCGAATCAAAAATACCTATGGGCAGATCAGCGCTCAGGTTCATAGGATTAAACAAGAAAGGGGATGTCTCAAAAGTCCTCTTTTAATTAACTCTGAGGGATACGTTGGAAGTAACCTGGCATTTTTCACGCAGTGAATAAGCACGTTACGAAAAAGTATCCCTCAGAAAAACAGAGAGGCTGACCCTTTTGAGGCAGCCTCTTAATATTAGTATTGATTCTATCTTAAATTCCAAGTTTTGTTTTCACAAGCGGCAAAATGTCGATACTTTGTTCTGACCAGTACACCGGGTTGCCACTGCCTGTATCAAAAATATAAATAAATCCATTCTCATCCGCTACTTCCTTAATGGCATTATTGGCTTTCTCAAGAATGGGCCTCATCATTTCATTCTGCTGAGTCTGCAGGTCCTGTTGGGCCATCTGCTCAAAATTGCCAATGCGCTGCTGCATTTCCTGTATGTCGGCTTCCTTGGTCTGCCTGATAAGATCAGTGTAAGTGTCGCGGCTCTGGACATAATTATCAATCTTATTATTCAGCTCAACCGTCATCTCTTCCATCTGCAATTCGTAATCCGAAGCCAGTTTCTGGATCATGGCCTGAGCGGAGTCACTTTCAGGCATGGAGAGTAACATTTCCCTCGAATTTATATGCCCGAATTTTAAGTCCTGTGCCTTCAGCGATACTCCTCCCATAAGGACAACTACAATCAGGAAGAGTTTAATGCTTTTTTTCATCTGTTTTATAATTTTTTACTAAGAAAATTTGTTACATATTTAAATTTTGCGCTACAAAAGTAAGGATTTAATTCTTATATCCCAGCTTTTCCAGCACATCATCGCTTTTATCATATTTCGGGTTGGTATACAACATATTAGCCCCCGATGCAGTATCGAAGATCACGGCATAATTGCCTTCGGCTGCGATCTCTTTTACAGACCGGTAGACTTCGTCCTGGATCGGTTTGATCAGTTCCTGCCGTTTCTTGAACAGGCTTCCGTCGCGTCCGAAATATTTCTGTTGCAACTGTTTTACTTCTTTTTCCCGGTTTATGATCTCTTCTTCTTTCCGGGTCTTCATCTCTTCTGTCAGCAAGACTTTCTCGGCCTGAAAATTCTTATACATCTTCTCAATTTCTTCGTACATCGTCTCGATTTCCGTCTGCCAATCTCCTGCCAGTTTATCAAGCTGCTCCTGGGCAGCCTTATAGGAAGGGATGCGGTTAAGTATGTATTCCGTATCCACAAATGCATATTTCTGGGCCAGGGTTAAACCCGTGGCGAGAAACAGTATACCGATATATGATATAAATCTTTTCATCTGTTTTACATTTTTAAATTTAAAATTGCTGTCCAATGGTGAAATGGAACTGGCTGCGGTTTGCATCCGGCACACCGGGTACATCATCAAACCCGTATCCCCAGTCTATGCCTAAAAGACCGAACATGGGCAGGAATGCCCTTAAGCCAAAACCGGCAGATCTCCTGGCCAGGAAGGGATTAAACTGATCAATGCTATACCAGGCATTTCCCCCTTCCAGGAATCCCAGCACAAAAACAGTAGCTGAAGGATTCAGGGTAATGGGGTAGCGTAGTTCCAGGAAAATCCGGGTATAAACATTCCCGGACTTCAGTCCGTTCATCCTTGGTGTCAAAGAACCATTTTCGTACCCCCTTAAAGCGATTACATCGTATCCGTATATATTGTATCCCGACATCCCGTCTCCCCCAACATCAAAGCCTTCGAAGGGCGAGGGACCAAGATCATCGTTATAATGACCGAGGTAACCAAAGTGGGCTCTTGTAGCTAATACCAAATTTCCTGCCAAACTTGTATACCAGTCCACCTTGAACAACCATTTATGGTACTCAATCCATTGGTATCTCTCGTTTTCACTGATGTTTGAATAATCTTTTTCGTTAAAAAGTGAGTAAGGTGGAGTAAGTTGCAGGCTCATAGAAAAATCGGATCCCCGGCGCGGGTATATCATCTGGTCAATGGATTTCCTTCCCATGGTGGTATTGAAACTAATATTATTGGAAGTCCCGTTAGAAAACAGGAAATAGCCGGTCCAGTTGTTAAGGTTGTACTGCTGGAAGCTGATCTCGTTATAAAGGGTGAAAAAGTCATCCGGCCACCTGAGCCTTCGGCCTATTCCCACAGATGCGCCGGTGATTTTCATTTCCTTGGTTCCCGCATCCCACATGGTATAGGAATTATTGGTGATGGTATGGAAAAATGAGATGGCCAGCGAATTGGGTTTTTTCCCTCCGAACCAGGGCTCAATAAAGGTTATATTATAGCTCTGGTAATATTTTCCGTTGGATTGAGCACGAAGGCTCAGTGTCTGTCCGTCTCCCGCAGGAATAGGCCTCCATGCCTTGAGATTAAAGAGCTCACCTACGGAGAAATTGCTGAATCTCAGACCGATCGTCCCCACAAGCATTCCGGCACCCCATCCACCGGAAATCTCCAGCTGGTCATTCGCCCGCTCTATCAGTTTATATTCAATATCAACCGTACCGTCCGTGGGATTAGGAATGGGAATGGGTTCGATCTTTTCAGGGTCGAAGTGACCGAGCTGTGCCAGTTCCCTTACCGTCCGGATAATGTCCGACTTGCTGAAAAGTTGTCCGGGTTTGGTTCGTATCTCGCGGCGAACCACGTGTTCATTGGTTTTTGTATTCCCCGAGATGATCACGTTATTGATGGTGGCCTGTTTTCCTTCGTAAATTCGCATTTCAAAATCGATCGAATCATTCTCCACCCTGATCTCAACCGGGTCAATCTGAAAAAACAGGTATCCGTTATCAAGGTAAAGTGAACTCACCGCGTCTTCATCTACCTCCAGGCGTTTACT
>JAUVKJ010000005.1 GCA_030592145.1 Bacteroides sp. | reverse complement strand
CCAGGCAGCCTGTGCCCAGGATTTTGCTTCGAAGAGATTTCCTTCTATCTCATAAACGACGGCCAGGTTGTGAGCTGCTCTTCCGCGGGTTTTACGTTTTTTACCTGCATCAACTGCTCTTTGAAGGGCTGCCCTGGCCGCATCCCAGTCATTCACCTCCATCATCCGGGCGCCTTCGGCGAGGTTGTGGTCCCCTTTTGATTTCTTGTAATAATCACGGGAAACCCTGTACCAGGAAGGTGAGATCCTGCGGCCGTAGATGACCCCCGCATCGTAACTGACCTTCCTGATGGCGGCGTTCTTGTTCATCAGGCTGCCCAGGGCCGCTTCAAGGGTATTGATGCTTCCCCCGATGCCCATTTGATGAGAAAATATATACTGGTCAATTATGTTTTTTGTGGCAGGATCGTACATTCGGATCCCCGTTTTTACCGTAACCGTCTGGCTCACTCCGGGAATGATGATAAAATCCGAATCAAAAATTTCAATTGCCAGGATGGCATCCACCCTGTATTTGGAGCACAGGTCATTTATGGTTTCCCAGTCCATGGGAGTGGGGAACGCAGCGGAAACGGAAGATGCCCCTCCAAGTACTTCCGGTGTTCGTATGAAATCAAGTGTGGCGGAATTCACCATGATGGAATGTACACCATCCATAACAATCTGGGTGGCCAGTTTATCCTCACCAATCATCTCCCCTGTAAGTCCCCCTTCAATCGCATTCAGAACATTGTCATCAGGGATGGTCCGGTCGACCATTGCCACCGATTTGATATGGCCAGGGAAACTGACGGCAGCTGGCAGCATTACATTAAAGTTCATGGTTGGAGCTGCGCAAAGAATAAAAATCAGTGAAAGAGAGACAAGTCGGACAATAGATTTTTTCATGGCTGGTTGTTTTGCTTGTAATGATACAAAACCCAGATCAAATAATCTTATAAACAGATATTAACTAAAATTTTGGTAATAAGACTGAAAGCCTAATTCTGGATTTGTATTTTATCCTCCAATTATATATATTTGGTTAAATGCGAACGTTGACCGTCAACATTCACAAAGCTTTCGCAGACTCGGGCAAACATACTTTCAATGCGCTCAGTGGCCTAAATTATTATACAGATCATACCGAATACGTTCAATATATTATTAAATTAATATAGGATTTCGTATGAGGTAAAGGCTGTATCGTATCACAAACTTCTTTGAGTATGAATTCACCCCTAAATCTATAATCATGAAAAAAAACATTTTAATTTTTGCATCTGTTCTGCTGTTATCATCCGGCTTAATGGGACAAAACAGTGGGAAAGGTTTTAATTTCCAGGCTGTGGCCCGCAACAGCGATGGCTCAATTCAATCTGAACAAGCAGTACAATTAAGCATTAGTATCTATCCTACAGATGAAAAAACTGCTGTATTGTACCAGGAGAGTCATACGGTAAATACCGACAAATTCGGTGTCTTTTCCCTGGTAATAGGCAAAGGTGTTTATGAGGCCGGTTCTGCATCAAGTTTTGAGGAGATTGATTTCAGCCTGGTAAATGCCTGGTTAAATGTAGTATTGAAGGAAGGCGGTAATGATATTGAAATCGCACATGCGCCCCTTCTATCAGTTCCCTATGCTGAATCCAGTGCACAAGCGGACAACGGCATGCCCATCGGGGCGATTATTACCTATGCCGGCGCAGTACCAGATAATACAGACGACATAACGGTTTATGGTTGCAAGGGTACCTGGCGTTTGTGCAACGGTGGCGAATATGATCCGCTGGAATTTACCAGCCTGCACCTGGTGCTGAGCGATGCCTGGGGAACCAACCGCCTGCCCGATCTCCGGGGTACGTTTCTCAGAGGCACTAATTATACGGCTTCGGATGGGTATACTGATCCGGATGTAGCAGCCCGGGACAGGCGAGGTACAAATGATAATGCTGGAAATGAAGTCGGCAGTTTCCAGTCCTTCACCATGCAAAATGTAACGGGGAAACTCGGAGAATTTAATTCTTTTGCAAATACTCCGAGCCTTGCAACAAATCCATTTTATCACGAGTGGGTGTCGCGAACCACAGGTATTGGATCGGGGGCCAGTGATACCTGGTATGCCATTAAGTTTGATTTATCACGGTCGGCCCAGACCTCTACTGAAACCCGTCCGGCAAATGCCAGCGTGAATTTCATCATTCGCGTTAAATAAAATGTCATGAGAAGGACAGGCATTTTATTGTTACTGCTGCTGTGGTGTTCAACGCTGTTCAGCCAGTATTTTACGCCCTGGGGAATAAGTCCGTTTGCCGTAAAACCAAATACTCAAACGGCAGCAACCCGGATCAGCTCCTTTTCCCTGGGTGGAGTGTTCTCTACGGAGCAAACCAACGATACAATAAGTTTTGGTCTGCAGCAAACGAGCCTGAACGTTTATATTTCAATCTGGGACACCCTGGATATAGAAAATCTGGGAGAATTTTCCGTGTATGATCTTTCCACGATTGGCTATCATTTGAAATCAGATTCATTAGGACCTACTGCAAGGATTGAGATCCATCCCGACAAAAATAATATGGGCGAATATACCTGGGATGAAACTCATCAGTTATTTACTTTCAATCCCGACCTGCAAAGCGCCGTTTTTTGCTATACGGTTGTCTTTATGGCCCTGACTGATACAGATACCATCACAAGACAGATTCATTTTACTTACCTGCCCCAGTTACCATCTGAAGAGCATGCCATGGGACTTAGCAAAGTAAGTTCCGGGGATAACAGTCTGATGAATGATGTGGTATCGGTCACAGATCCGTCGGATTCATCCCTTCATATTGCCGGTAGAATCTTGTTGTTCGATACGGAATTTGATGATCATGGGATTTGTGAATATTCCGCACAGGGCGATGCGGATCCCCGGTTTGATACCATTAACAAAGTAATGATCTATGCGGATTCCCTTGTAATTCATGAAGCATTACGGTTCCCGGGGTGCAACGTTACCATTTATGCACGAAAGCTGGTTTTTGATAACCAGTTGGGATCCATAAATACGAGTCCCTATGAAACCGCTTCGATTAATTCCGGTCCGGATTCTTCGGATAATGGAATGAATGCGGGGAATATCCGGCTGTATGTCGGGGATATGCAAATGGGACCGGGCCTGCATTTTATCCTGAACGGGGGGAATGGGCAATCGGTCACACCGGGTGCCGGGGTTCCCCCGGGGAGCGGGGGTGATGGCGGGTGGCTGCAGACGCCTGTATTCATTTCGGGATTAAATTATAGTTTCCATCTGGGAGCTTCCGGGGAACCTGCAGTTGATACCCTGATGGGATCAAAAGGCACATTTATTAAAGTAGCGTATGATCCGACCAACTGGATCCATGCCAGGAACATTCAGCCGGGAATGAACTACCTGCGCATGCAATACATGGAAAATAATCTCGATTATGTAAAAACGCGCTGCGTTCTTTTAAACGAACTGCTCAGCCAGAAATTTGCCAATGCTGATACAGCTGTGAATTCTGATGAAGCGGATTTGATGAATGCACACAATGAGATCAGGGAACTGCAAAACAGGATCTACAAACAGATGGATTATTACGGAAATCCTGTTGGCTGGGTGCCTTTGTTGTCATTCGAAGTGTACAAGGGAGTATTCGAGAACGAAGTGGACAATGCCTTTAACCTGTTGTTTCTGAGTTATCTTATAAATAAGTCCGATGCCGGGATCGTCCAGGTGTCAAATGGTATGAAAAAGGCCAGGACATCAATGATAGATGAAGTTACCGCTTTGCAGATAAGCCTGAACGACAATATCGGGAGGCTGGAAACATATGAAAATATTTATGACCAGTTAACCATTAAGACAGATTCTCTGAAGGGTAAATTAAAGAAGGTTGAGGAACGGCTGCTCGAGGAAGCCAAGGATAATGTGGAAACAAGGAGGGCTTTGTCCATATTCCAAAGCATTGCTTCCATTGGTGGTTCCATTCTGAGTATGATCCCTCATCCGGCCTGCCAGGTAATTGGACAGGGATTGAGCACGGTTTCAGAAATGAACCTGGAGGAGCCGTTTTCACTTGAAAATGCCTCAATGATTGTCCAGGCTTCCGCAAGTGCCTACGAAGGATATAAAGACTATAAGAGTAAAACAATTGAAAAACTGGGTACGGACCAGAAAGTAAGAGAACTTACCGGAATAACTCAAGGCGAAATTGATGATATAGACAGCGGGCTGGGCAAATGGAATGCCATGAATAAAGTGACCGGCGGATTGATCTCTTTTGCAAGCGAGTACGATGAAGCCACATCTATGGTGAAAGCACCCGATGAAGAGATCCAGGCCGAACTGGAAAAATTAAAGGCTTCCTCCCTGGAGTACCAGGGCCTGCTGACACTGGTGGAAACTACGATCAGTGAAAAACAACAGATGCATGCAAATATTGAATATACGATGAATGCCATATCCAGTGCAATAAACAGGATAGCGGAAAACCGTATGGCTGTTCAGTCCCTTACCATATCGATTCAGGAGGAATCGGGGAAACGGGATATCCGGACCCTTCAATATGCTAACAGTATTGAAAAACGTGCATTTGAACGCCTGCAGAATTACCATTACCTGATGACACGGGCTTTCGAATACAGGACCTTAATGCCCTGGAGCCAGTCTCTTAATCTGGAAAGCATACGTAATGGTATGTTCACTTATGTAAAAAACCTGTCCGCAGATGACGAAAGCCTGGTAATACCACAGGAGCAGTTCGATGCCATTAAGGGTATATACCTCGACCAGATGCATGCGATTGCAGACAGTATCCTGGCAAATTTTGAAACGGGACGATTCACAAAAAACAGAACCACCTCATTCGACCTTTCAAAGGAGGAGCTGGAACTTTTGAACGAGGGAACGGATTTTTTCATCAATCCGTTTGAAAGAAACCTGTTCGGGCTGGATAAGGAAAATATCAGGATCCATAATATAGGCGTTGTAAAATGCGTACTGGAAGATGGGACTGAACTTATCGGCAATCTGGATGATTCAGGATTAAAGTCAGGCAATTTCACGAATGACGGACCTTTTGAGATTGTAATGGAACACCAGGGATATTCGAAATTGCAGTCCAACGGGCAGATCTATTATTTCAACCACAACCGCATTGGCTCTGCCAAATTCGAATGGAGATCGAATATTGATATTGTCGGGGATAAGATTACCCAGGACAGGATCAGCAATTCCGATAAAAGCCTGTTGCATTCACTGATCGATAACCTGTCAGACAGTGAATTAAGCTTTTGTTCCGAACCCTCGGCATGGGCCAATATAAGCATGAGAAGGATATCGGGAACCGAGACCCGAAAAATTATTTCCATGATTGTGGAAATAAGTTTCGATTATAAAGTATTATCCGAAGACATAAACATACTTAAAATTGAGACAGATGGGAATGTATCACCCTATTACCTCCTTTCGACAGCAGATATAAACGGATTCAAAGATGGTAAGGGTGATTTTTACCGTTCCTATAACGAAGCGACTGCTATAGCCGTTACAGCCCAGCACCAGTTCGGCAAGCATAAGTTCCAGCGTTGGGACCAGGTATCGTTGAGTGGTATCGGTGGCCGGAGCCTTTTAACCACGTCAACTACTACAGGTGTTTTAACCACCGGCCATAAACATTTAATTGCTGTATATGAATCGATGGACAGTGTCTGGATCACGGCACCGGTAGAGAATGAAGGCTTTATTAATGGAGGAAATCTTTTGATCACCTGGGATCAGACAATGAATCACGACATGAAGGTTGAGTTATTTTCGAACGGATTTTTCGTGACTACCATTTCTGATTCAGTCATGGGGAAATCTTTCAGCTGGACGGTTCCGCAGAATTTCTCTGTCCCACAGTACAGCGATGGAATGTTCCAGGTGAAAGTAAGCAGCCGGCTCAACAATACCCTGTTCGACTTCAGTGAAAACCTGGTATATACCGGGACATTTACTCCCGGGATTTTCAGGGAAAATAAAATGAAAATGCTCATACATCCGAATCCGGCGACAGATGTCATATGGTTGTCCCTGGAGGGATTAACCGGTCAGGAGGAAGTTGCCTGGTCTGTGTATACTACCGATGGAAGGGTGATAAAGAAAGGCAGTTTGATTTTTGAAAATGATCGGGATATGAAATCCCTGCGTGTTGACGAACTGCTGAACGGAACGTATATTCTCATCATGGAATCAGAAAGTCAGACATTTTCACAGAAACTGATAATAGAATAGAAATATCCAGGGCATAAAGAGGCTCCCCAGGCTGGACTTCCCGATCTTGCTCCGCTCATCGGGACAAGCTTTCCCGGGATCGCTACTCTCCCCGGGATCGCTACCCTTCCCGGGATCGCTACCCTCCCCGGGACAGGCTCGCCCAGCGGGCATGTAATAACTATATTGAAATAGAAAAGCCTTGATCTGATTGATCAAGGCTTTGTGGGGCTCCCCAGGCTGGACTCGAACCAGCGACCCTCTGATTAACAGTCAGATGCTCTAACCAACTGAGCTACTGAGGAAGGTTTTGATTTTTGCACTGCGAAAATAATAGGTTAAAATGAAATATCCAATATATTTGTGTAAATTATTTAAAAAGAGAATCTATGAGCAAAGTGATAGGAATGGGCAATGCGCTGGTCGATGTCATGACCATCCTGAAAAGTGACCGTAAACTGAAAGAATTTGCCCTTCCAAAAGGGAGTATGCAACTGGTATCGAGGGAGTTTTCAAACCGCCTGCTGGCGGGTACCCTGGGATTGCAGAAAAAGCAATCTTCAGGAGGCTCTGCCGCCAATACCATTTACGGTCTGGCCAACCTGGGGATCGAAACCGGGTTTGTCGGGAAGATCGGAAAAGACAACCTGGGACGTTTTTTCGAAAATGATCTCAGGGAAAATAATATCAACCCCGTATTGTTTCACGGCCTGGAGGAGACCGGCAGGTCCATTGCCATGATCAGCAAGGATTCAGAACGCACCTTTGCCACCTACCTGGGAGCCGCCGTTGACCTTCATGAAGAGGACATCACTGCCGTTATTTTCAAAGGATACCGGTATTTACATATTGAAGGATATCTTGTTCAGAACAAGGAGCTGATAAGAAAAGCCATGCGACTGGCAAAATCACATGGACTGACCGTATCGATAGACATGGCAAGTTTCAACGTGGTAAAAGAGAACAGGGATTTTCTTGAAACCATAATTCACGAATACGTGGATATTATTCTGGCCAATGAAAGCGAGGCTGAATCCCTGACCGGAGAGAAACACGGTAAGGCTTTGTCACTGATGTCATCAATGGCCGATATTGCAGTGATCAAACTGGGCAAAAAAGGATCTCTGGTTAAGCGGGGCTCAGAAGAGCACACCATAGGCATTGAAAAGGTAAAAAGCATCGATTCCACAGGCGCGGGAGATCTTTATGCTGCCGGATTTATCTACGGGCTTTGCAAGGGTCAGTCCCTCGATATATGCGGCAGGACCGGCGCTATCCTCGGAGCTTATGTCACAACTGTGATCGGGGCCAAAATGGATGAAGAAACCTGGAAAACGGTAAAGGAGAAGGTCAGCGAAGTTTGTTTCGATTAATTTCGGACGCCTTATTCTGCATTAATCCTTTTGCACTCCTGATATTCAATGCAGCCCGAAGGGTTAAATCCATTAAAACAAACCGTGTAGTTCGGCGTTTATCTTATCAATGACCATACTCAGGTCATCAGGACTCTCGGGGAAGTTGTAATTATCCGCGTCAACGATCAGAATCTTTCCAAGGTTGTAAGATTCAACCCAGGCTTCATACCTTTCGTTCAGGCGCTTCAGGTAATCCAGGCGGATGCTGCTTTCGTATTTCCTGCCCCGTTTTTGTATCTGATTTACCAGGGTAGGGATGGAGGCCCTGAGGTAAATCAGCAGGTCGGGGGGCTCAATCAGCGATGAGATCAGGTTGAACAATGCAAAATAATTTTCAAAATCGCGCGTAGTCATCAGACCCATGGAATGGAGATTGGGGGCAAAGATGAACGCATCCTCGTAGATGGTCCTGTCCTGGATCACATCCTTTCCGGATTTTCGGATGTCAAGGATCTGGTTGAACCGGCTGTTCAGGAAATAGATCTGAAGGTTGAAAGACCATCGCTGCATATCCTGGTAGAAATCATTCAGGTAAGGATTCTCATCCACATCCTCGTAGTGAGGCTCCCATTTGTATTGTTTTGATAATAAAGAAGTAAGGGTTGTTTTCCCGGATCCAATGTTCCCTGCGATAGCAATGTGCATACTTACGATGTTTAAGGGTCGCGAACTTCACGAATGTACAAAATAAATCTGAAGAAAAAGGAAGGTTTTGGTCAGTGTATGGTTTTATAAACCGAGTACCCCTTACGGGTAAACAAAAAAAGAAAATCGGGTTGAAGCTCGGCTTTCAGAATTTTATCACCGTGGGGAAAATTTGCCTGGCCGGGTTCGCCTGTTCCGGGTAATTCCAGCCTCACAATTTCAGCAGTGCGCAAGTCATAACTGAACAGCTTACCCTCTTTCATGAAGTACAGGTAGCGGTCGGTCACCTGGAAAACGGAAGGCACGTCAACAGGCAGTGTTTTTGAATAATTCCCGAAACGGTCAAAAACAAGGATGCCGGTGCCCGGAACATTCAGGTAGACGAATCTGCTTTTTTCGATCATGAAAGTGGGACTGATATCCGGGCCCGTGAGGATGTTCAGAGTGGGACTTTCATGTACGAGTTGCAACTGCACATCGAAATACTGCAACTGGTTGTTCAGGCTGTTAAATACCCAGAATCCTCCCTGGCTGGAGGAGCATACCAGCTCTACCTGGTCGATACCCATTCCGTCAAGCCAGACCGGGCTTAGGATCTCGGACAGGAAATTATCGACCCAGACGATCTGCCTGTAATCTTTGTAAAAAAGTAGTATTCTTAAAGGATCCGAAATATCTACCGAATGGATGTTTCCCAGGAATGTGTTTGTGTAAACAGCAACCTGGACATGCTTGGCGCTGAATTTCTTAAGGTTATTGTCTCTTATGACATAAACATTTCCCATGGGATCAGAGAAATGCATGTCTCCGCCGACATCCACCGATTGTATGAACTGGTAATCGCTGAGTGTCAAGATTCTGAAAAGGACCGATATGAATATGGCCGGCAGCATTTATCCGCTTACTGTATCGAGGGAAAGGATCTCATCAACATATTTTCTGTCATTCGATAGCCTGGGCACCTTGTTCTGTCCGCCCAGTTTTCCTTTCACGCGTAACCAGTGAAAGAACGTACCACGGGGCATGTTTCGTACAGTAGGCATCTCAAGGGTGATGCTTTTATACCGCTTGGCTTCGTAATCAGAGTTGATCGAGCAGAGGGCATTGTCAAGCACGGAGGTGAAATAGTCAAGGTCGGCAGGAGGTTTTTCAAATTCGATCAGCCATTCATGGGATCCCTTCCGGTCATCTCCAATATAAATGGGTGCCGCTGTGTATTCATGGATCACCGAACCGGTTTTTGTGCAGGCAATGTCGAGCGCTTTCTCCGCATTTTCAATGATCACCTCTTCCCCGAAAGCATTAATGAAGTGCTTGGTTCGCCCGGATATCTTGATCTTGTGCGGAAAGGTTGAGGTGAATACTACGGTATCCCCGATCAGGTATCTCCATAATCCTCCGTTGGTTGATATTACAATGGCGTAATTTTCGCCCGGGACAACATCGTCCAGGGTCAGAGCCCTGGCGCCCGGATCCGAAACCTTACCCGCAGGGACGAATTCAAAGAATACCCCGTAATCTAACATCAGCAGCATATCGTCACGCCCTGGCTCATCCTGGGTTGCAAAATGTCCTTCCGATGCATTGTATACCTCTAAATAGTGCATCTGGTCCGATGGAATCAGTTTCTGGAACTGGTCACGGTATGGCGTGAAACTTACTCCCCCGTGGATGAATAATTCAAGGTTGGGCCAGACTTCCAACAGGTTTTTCTTCCCGGTGAATTCCAGTATGTGTTTTATCAGGACCAGGTTCCAGGAAGGTACACCAGCCAGGCTGGTGACATTGTCACGTATGGTCTGCCGGGTGATCACATCCATTTTTTCCTCCCATTCAGCCATAAGGGCAACATCCTGGCTCGGAGTGCGGATAAAATCAGCCCAGAACGGTATGTTTTCGATAAGGATGGCAGAAAGGTCTCCGTAAAAGGATTGATTCGAATAGGAACTGATCTGGTGGCTCCCGCCAAGTGTGAGTCCCTTTCCAGTGAGCAGTTTATTGTCCGGGTAGTTCTGGTGATAGATCGCCAGGATGTCCTTTCCGCCCCTGAAGTGGCAGTCTTCCAGGGCCTCCCAGCTGACCGGGATGAACTTGCTTTTGTCGGATGTGGTTCCGGATGACTTTGCGAACCATTTCACTTCACTTGGCCAGAGCAGGTTCTTTTCCCCTTCCATAACCCTTTTAATCAAAGGCTTCAGGTCTTCATATGAACTCAGGGGTACACGTTCCTGGAATTGCTCAATACTCGTAATTTCAGAGAAACCATGCTTTTCCCCGAACCAGGTGCCCCCGGCTTCCCCCAGTAATTTCATAAGTTCTTCCCTCTGAACATCACTGGGATACTTCCTGAACAGGTCGATCTGGTGAAGCCGTTTGGTATTCACCCAGTTAACTATGGAACTAAGTATCGGCATCAGATTGTAACTAACACTCCAGCTCGGGTTTCGGTTCACTCAACACTGCTGACTCTTCACTAAACTATAAGCATCGCATCGCCGTAAGTTCCGAAGCGGTATTTTTCCTTGATGGCAATCTGGTAACAATCCATCAGGAAATCATAACCGGCAAAGGCCGAGACCATCATTAGCAGGGTTGACACCGGCAGATGAAAATTCGATATCATCATGTCGGCGATTCTGAATTTATACGGAGGGAATATGAATTTATTGGTCCACCCGTCGAAGGGTTTCAGATGGCCTGCCGTGGAAACAGAGCTTTCAAGGGTCCTCATCACGGTTGTGCCCACCGCGCAGATCTTGCTTTTACGCTCCTTGGCCTCATTGACCACCTGGGTGGCTTCATCGGGAATGATGATCCGCTCGGAATCCATTTTATGCTTGGTAAGGTCCTCAACGTCGACGGTCCTGAAATTACCCAGTCCGACATGCAGCGTGATAAAGGAAAATTCACATCCCTTTATTTCAAGCCGTTTCAGAAGTTGCTTGCTGAAATGCATACCTGCCGTCGGGGCTGCCACGGCACCTTCATGTTTGGCAAATACCGTCTGGTAGCGTTCGCGGTCTTCCGGCTCAACGCTTCTCTGGATGAATTTCGGGAGGGGCGTCTTACCCAGACGGTAAAGGGTTTTTTTAAAATCATCGTAGTCCCCGTCATAGAGAAAACGCAGAGTGCGTCCGCGGGAGGTGGTATTGTCGATGACCTCGGCAACCAGTACATCCTCTTCGCCGAAATACAGCTTATTTCCGATCCGGATCTTGCGGGCAGGGTCAACCAGCACATCCCATAACCTCTGCTCACGATTCAGTTCCCTGAGCAGGAAGACCTCGATCTCTGCTCCTGTTTTTTCCTTATTACCGAAAAGGCGGGCCGGGAAAACCTTTGTGTTGTTAAAAACCAGTACATCCTTATCAACAAAGAAACCCAATACATCTTTGAATACTTTGTGATCAACCTTTCCGGTTTTCCGGTCCAGAACCATCAGCCTGGATTCATCGCGGTTCCCGGAAGGATATTTTGAGATCAGGTTTTCCGGTAAATTGTACCTGTATTGAGATAATTTCATCTGAGATTATTGTTTCGGACTTATTTAAACGAGTACCCTTATACGTAAGAAAACCCGAATAGTTACATATTGTTTAACATTTCTTCAAATTTTATTGGAACCAGGGCATCTTTAACGGAATAATGCCCAATGGCGGTTCTCCGGAGTACGGCCAGGAAAGCTCCGCTGCCAAGGGCATGACCCAGGTCCCGTGCAAGAGCCCGTATGTAGGTCCCCTTGCTGCAAAGGATCCTCAGCCTGAGCTCCTGTCCCTGCAAACCGAGAAGTTCTATTTTGTAGATGGTGATCCGTACGGGTCTCATCTCCAGTTCCTTGCCCTGGCGTGCAAAATCATAGGCCCGTTTTCCCTGGAAGCGTTTTGCGGAAAATATCGGGGGGATCTGCTCGGATTCACCAATGAGGTCCTGAAACAAGTTCAGGATGACCTTTTCAGTGATATGTTCCGTCGGGTATTCCTTGTCCACTTCTGTTTCAAGGTCGAAGGAGGGGGTAGTCTGGCCGAGCCTGATAATGGCTTCGTATTCCTTTTGCATTCCCTGGTAGGATTCGATCTCTTTGGTTGCCTTGCCCGTGCAGATGATCATAAGTCCGGTGGCCAGCGGATCCAGAGTACCTGCATGTCCGACCTTGATCTTTTTTACCCCGAGCTTAATGCACAGCAGGTTGCGGATCTTTTTAACCACATCGAAGGAGGACCAGTCCGCGGGTTTGTCGATCAGCAGGACGGCGCCTTTGATAAAATCCGTATGAGGGTCCAATACTTTCATTGCAGGAGTCCGGCAGCGATGGCGATGGTTCCGATAACCAGGCAGTAAATGCCGAAATACAACAGTTTTCCTTTTCGAACGATCGAGAGCATCCATTTACAGGCGATGAGTCCGGAGATAAATGCAGCCGCAAAACCCACAAGCAGGGGGACCCACCCGATGGATCCCGCCCCGGCAGGCTCCATGTCCGCCAGGTCCAGGAAATTGGCCGCCAGGATGGGCAGGATCACCATGAGGAATGAGAACCGGGCTGCTTCATCGCGCCGGATTCCGAGGAAAAGGGCAGTGCTGATGGTCGCGCCCGAGCGAGAGATCCCGGGCAGCACGGCAAGAGCCTGGGTAACCCCGATGATAAGGGCATTCAGGAAGCTGATCTTTCGTACTCCGGAAGGCATAAAATTGGTGATCACAAGAAGGGTGGCCGTTACCAGGAGCATGGCGCCCACGAAAACCAGATTGCCGGTGAAGAATGATTCCACCTGGTCTCTCAGGAATAATCCCACGATACCCACAGGGACCATTGAAAGCAGAAGTTTCAGAAGGTAGGAGCTGGATTCGTTATACTCGAATCGCAGGGCACGCGCAAGCAGGTCGCGAAGGTCGCGGTAAAATACAATCAATATGCTCAGAACGGTTGCCCCGTGTACGACAATCGAGAATGTCAGGTTTTCCTTTGCTTCGATCTGCAAAATTACTTTCCCTATTTCCAGGTGCCCGCTGCTGCTAACCGGAAGGAATTCTGTAAATCCCTGGACCAGTCCAAGGATCAAGGCCTCAATCCAGTTCATCTACTCGGATTTCTCTTCTTTTGGTTTTTTCATAATGGCCCATATCTCGAATACAAATCCGAAAAGGACCACGATGGGGGCAAGGGTGATTCTTCTGAAGTTAAATATTTCGGGATTGAAAACGTCAGGGTCATCTGATTTCCCTCCCATCATCAGGAGGAAGCCGATCATAATGATGGCAAAACCAATGATCAGTAAAATGTAATTTTCTTTTTGCAATGGAAAATCAGGGCCTTCCTGTTCGGGTTTCTTTTTTGCCATGGTAATTAATATTAATAATACAGATCATCGGATTTCATACGAAGATATTTATTAATTGCGAAATATGTGGATATCCAGTTCAATACGATTCCGAAAATGATCACCAGAAGGAACAGAATACCCAGGATATCAATGTCTTCAAAACTGATCACCTCCATGAATTCCTGCTGGATAATGTAGATCACCCCCACCAGAAGGAGAATGGCAATGATTGAGGCATAGATCCCGTGTCCGGCGCTACGCAAAAGAAAGGGTTTGCGGATGAAGGAGTGGGTGGCACCCACAAGCTGCATGGTATTGATCAGGAAGCGCCGCGCGTACACGCTCATGCGGATGGTGTTGTTAACAAGAGCAATGGCGATAAAGAGCATGACGGCGCTGAAGGCCAGGATGATCAGGCTGATTTTTCGGACGTTCTCATTGACCAGGTGGATCAGCGACTCCTGGTACCTCATCTCGTCCACTTCTTCGAAGCGCTGCAGTTCTTTTTGAATGGCAGCAATGCTGTCGGGGTTGGCATATTTGGCATAGAACTTCACAAGGATGGTGGCAGGCAGGGGATTGTATCCCAGAAACTCTATAAAATCCTCTCCAAGTTCTTCAGCGGTTTCCCGGGCGGCCTCTTCCTTTGTGATAAAATCGGTCGATTTCACATAGACCTTGGTGTCCAGGTTTTTCTGGAGGCGGATAATGTCAACCTCCTTGGCGTCATCTTTCAGGACGATCGAAAAGCCGAGGTTCTCAAGTACATGGGTACTAAGGCGCCGGGTATTCAACAGGAGCAGTCCCACAAGTCCCAGAAGAAAAAGCACCAGCGAAATACTGATGATGGAAGTTGCATAGGAACTTCTTAATTTTCTTCTCGTTATGCTTGTGTCTTGCTTTTTCATCGGCGATTTCTCGGAATGCACAAAAATAAACAATTCAATGTAAATATCTTAGGTTGAGGCGGTGAAAATATTCAACCGGGAACCAAAACGGGACGTATTATAATATTGGGGAATCAATCGACGATCCCGATCCAGTCGAACGGATCCGGTTCATCGCCGTACTGGATGGCAGTCAGTTTGTTATAGAGTTTTACGGAGAGGGGCCCCGGGTTGCCATCCTTACAGTATTCGTAGGTTTTACCGGTATCCGGGTCGACAATCCTTTTTATGGGTGCGATCACGGCCGCGGTTCCGCAGGCCCCCACCTCGTCAAATTCGCTGATCTCTTCCAGGGGAACAGGCCGTTTTTCGACCTTCATGCCGATATGGACAGCCAGTTTCTGGAGGCTATTGTTGGTGATCGATGGCAGGATGGTTTCAGAATCCGGTGTGATATATGTATTGCCCTTGATCCCGAAGAAGTTTGCGGGACCGCATTCATCGATGTATTTCTTTTCTAAGGCATCCAGGTAGATGACAGAGGCAAATCCCTTATCGTGCCCTTTCTCAAGAGAGAGCAGGCTGGCGGCATAATTCCCTCCTACTTTAATATGTCCGGTACCAAGGGGCGCAGCCCTGTCAAAATCGCGGCAGATCATCATGTCAACGGGTTTGAAGCCTTCCTTGAAATAGGGACCGACGGGGGAGACGAAAACCAGGAACAGGTACTCGCTGGCAGGCTTGACCCCGACTTCGGCGCCTGTACCCACGAGAAGGGGACGGATGTACAGGGATGCACCGGTTCCGTGGGGGGGTATGAATCTTTTATTCAGTTGGACCGCCTTGACAATGGCATTGTGAAACAGGTCCTCCGGGACTATCGCAAGTTTTATTCCCGCAGCGCTTCGCTGCATACGCCTGGCGTTTTCCTCCCATCGGAAAAGCCTGATCTTCCCGTCCTTTCCCATGTATGCCTTCATTCCCTCAAAGGATTCCTGACCGTAATGAAGCGCAGTGGCCGCAATGTGCATGGGAATGTATTCGTCCGAAGTGATCTCAAGTTCCCCCCACTTCCCGTTACGGTAATAACAGCGGACATTATAATCGCTTGGCATGTAGCCGAACGGAAGGTTTTGCCAGTCAATGTTCATGGTTTCAAACGGATTTGTTAAAAGAGCTTAAAATTAGATATAAAACGAGAGATAGCCAACCCTGACCGGCTATTATTAAATATCAGGACTTACACCAGAATCCGGGTTCACGAAAAATATCAGGAGCCGAACACCAGAATCAGCACCAGCAAAAAATATCAGGAGAACTGCCGGATGTTTTCGATCTGCTGTTCTTTGGGCACTTCACGCATCCTGTTGGCAATATCGGTGTAGAAGTCATGTGTTTCGAGGAAATTGATCTGGTATTTGTTCCAATCTTTTTTAGTCTTTATTTTCTGCCTTATCCGGTATTCCTGGAAAAGCTTATCGGACTGGATCAGGAAATCAACACGGCCAAGGTGGTCAAGGTTTGCATCGCAAAGGATCTGTTCAAGCAGGTTCTCAGGCTTCGGCGGGATCCTGGTGGCCATGATGAGATCGCAGATCC
>JAUVKJ010000267.1 GCA_030592145.1 Bacteroides sp. | reverse complement strand
TCCCTTACTGTTGCATGTCACTGCTCCCTATGGAAGGCATTCGCGGATGGACTGGGGACCAATGATTCCAAACCGGCTGGGCTGGGTAATCATGGAACTGCCTTCATTGATCATGTTCGTTGCCTTTTTCCTGCTTGGTCCAAACCAGATGAGTATTCCCCTTATAATATTCTTACTTCTATTCACGACTCATTATACCAACCGTTCCATAATCTTTCCTTTCCGGACACGTACTTCCCGTAAGCTAATGCCGCTTCTTGTCGCTGTATTCGCGATATTCTTCAGCCTGATTAACGGTTTTATCAATGGATATTATTTTGGAACGATATCTCAGGTTTATTCAAATGAGTGGCTGTATGACATACGCTTTATTCTCGGCGGATCACTTTTCCTGGTCGGTATGATCATCAACCTGAGATCCGATAATATTCTGCTTGCACTCCGCAAATCGAGCCAGAACGGATATTCCATCCCCTCGGGTGGATTATTCAGATATGTTTCCTGTCCGAATTTTTTCGGAGAGATCCTGGAATGGACCGGTTTTGCAATTATGACCTGGAGTCCGGCTGCCCTTGCTTTTGCTATCTGGACCGTAGTTAATCTTTTACCAAGGGCCCTGGATCATCACAATTGGTACCGGGAGAGGTTTCAGGATTACCCGGATGAGAGAAAGGCGATCATTCCCTTTGTGTTATAATAAGATCCGGGATGACGAAGATCTGTGCATTACTCTAGCCTGCCAAGAACGGAAAGAAGCAGGTGAATATCGTCTTCCTTCATAAGTGCGAGTCGTTCGAGAACCCGGTTGTACAGGGCAGGGTTGCGATCCATTTCAAGTTTCCTGAGCAGTGCTTTTGATTTGTCTATCATCACCCTCAATTCCCCGGGCTTTATGGCAGGGTATTCTCCCGCTTTTTCCGTGAACAAAAAATCTGCCAGGGTGTAGGCATAAATCATTACCGCCTGGGAAAGGTTCAGGGAGGGGTAAGCCTGTTTCAATGGAATGGTTGAAACCAGATCGCACATCCGAATCTCATCATTGCTCAAACCCGATTCTTCACGTCCAAATACAATACCTGCATTTTTTATCGTGTTCCCTTTGGCCCTGATCATATCTGGCAGATCTGTATTGCGGTGAAAATCAACCCTGGCATCCCTGGTTTTAGCTGTCGTTGCAATGCTCAGGTCCAGGTCCGACAAGGCTTCAGTAAGGCCGGGGTATACTTCGGCTTCTTCGAGTATCTCTCCCGAGGCATGGGCAAGCATCCTGGCCTCACTGTTTAAATGATCACATGGATTAACCAGCCTCAACCGTTTGAATCCCATAGTCTTGATGGCCCTGGCCGAGGCACCTACATTCTCGGGTACGGCCGGTTCAACCAGAATAAAACAGACGTTCATATCACCTTAAATATAAGCAACCTTATCAATTTTTCTTTTCCGGGAATTAAAAAGAATTGTAATTTCATATGATTATTATATCCATCTTAATGAAATACACGCAATCCGATCTTATCTTACGCCTTGAGAAAAGGATACCTGCATATTATGTCAGCCTGAACGGGCAAACTAAATTCTATACACTGGCCAGCATTCTGCTTGAAAGCGCTACCGCACATGCAGCCCTTTTCGGATTCGGATACCACGATATGATACGTGACAAAGTTTACTGGGTACTTTCAAGGTTTCATGTCATCATGCATTCCTATCCCCTGATGGACGAACCGGTAATGGTGGAGACCTGGCCCAAGGGACCCAATAAATTATTTTTCATGAGGGATTACCGCATGTTCTCCGTGGATAACCGTCTTCTTGCCTCCGCCACCACAGCCTGGCTGATTCTTGACGGGAATACCAGCAGGCCAAAAAAAATTGATGCTTCCAGTGATCTCCATGATTTTCACTTCGAAAACCTGCATGCCATTGAACCTTTACCCGATAAACTGCCCGGAATCCCCGAGCCTGACCGCCGCAGACCTGTGACCGCCCTTTATTCAGACCTGGATATCAACAAACACGTAAACGCTATAAAATACATCGAATGGATTCAGGATTGCTATGGTGAAAAGATATACAGATCCAAAAACGTCAAGGAATTCCAGATCAATTACCAGTTGGAAACAAGGTTTGGAGAGGAAGTGGACATTTGTATCCGGAACCGGACCCCGGATGACCCTTTTGATTATTTTGAAGGGATCCGGGCCGTGGATCAAAACCCTGCCTTCAGGGCAAGGATAAATTTTGAAGAGTTCAATTAATAAATATTAACCTTATATTTAAGATATGAAATCAATACTTTATTCTTTTCTGGCATGCCTGCTTGTATTCCAGGTTGAAACTGTCCGGGCACAAGACGTATGGGACAATTCCACCCGTGCACTGTACATCCTCGATATTTCCAGATATATACAATATGATGATGATATTCAGTCGCATGCCGATTTCAAGATCGCAGTCCTTGGAAAAGACGGTGACTTTGTGCTGGAGCTTTACGAAATGGCCAAGACAAGGGAATTTATACAGCAGAAGCCCATCAAGATCTTCCAGTACCCGGAACTTGACGACATTGAAAAATGCCATGTCCTGTATGTGAACAAAGAACAGGGCTTTAACATGAAGCCGGTCCTGAACCGGACCAGGGGCAATAACACCCTTGTTATCGGTGAGGGGTATGAATTCAATGAAGGCATGTTGAATTTTGTTGTGTTTGAAGATCAGCCAAGATTCGAGGTGAATGAGCAAAGATTGAATGAAGAGAAACTTCAGGTCAGCGAATTATTCCTGTTCTCAGCAATCAAGAGCCGTGAGGACTGGGAGGAACTTTTCAAGGTGACCGAGGTGGCGCTCGAAGAAGAGAAAGAGGTGGTCAGGGAGCAAAAGGTCATTATAGATTCACAGAAAGTGGAAATTGCCGAACAGGAAAAAATGATTCTGGAACAGCAGGAATTACTCAGGAATCTCAACAGCGAAATTGAAAAAAAACAAAAAACCATTGTTGAAAAAACGTACGTCCTGGATCGCCAGGTGAAAGAGATCAGGGGGCAGCGGGGAATGATCACCAAACAACAGGAAGAGGTAGAAAGCCAGAAAGCGGTCCTGGATGAGCAAATGCAGGAAATTACCCTGAAGGAATCCCGCATTACTCAGCAGTCCGCCCAGATATCCGAGCAGGAGACGGTTCTCATCGCGCAACTCAGAGCCATTGAAAAACAGAAAATGCTTATCTGGTTTTTTATTGTGGCCCTGCTCCTTGTATCCGGACTGGGTTATTTTATCTACCGCGGATATAAGATCAAGAAGGAAGCCAATATACAGCTTGAAGCAAAAAACAAACAGATCTCAGCCCAGAGAGATGAGATCCAGAAGCAAAAAGAGATCGC
>JAUVKJ010000101.1 GCA_030592145.1 Bacteroides sp. | reverse complement strand
CATCACTGTTCCGGGCTTTGACCTGGAACACATATTTCCCGGGTCTCAGTGCCGGGTAAGTAGCTGTAGTCTGAGCGGTGGAAGGAAACCAGTCGATATCCGCCCCTTCCAGTTTGTACCGGTAGCTTACAGCATCGGGGTTTTTCAGGCAAATGCTGTTAAAATCAAAGATCACCGAATTCTCCTGGTAGCCCAGTTTCATTCCACCGATCAATTCCTTCTCTTCAAGGTTTACCCTCATACGCGTGATATGGGTCAGGGGGTCTATTACCGATCTGCGTTCCTTCGACGGATCGTATTTTACAACTCCAGCTACCGTTCCGAACCAGATATTTCCTTCATGGTCACGGAAGGATGCGTTATTCTTGGTCTCTATGCCTACAAATCCGTTTTTCTCCATGTATGTATAGATCTTCTCCTCCGCTGCGACATATTTGTTCAGTCCCTGGTTGGTCCCGATAAAAACGTTATTGAACTCATCAACATTGACCAGTGTAATAAGGTTGGCCAGCAGCCCGTCTTGCCTCGACAGCTGTTTGACCAGCTTCCTGTCTTCGATGGCAAAAATTCCCTGTCCTCCCGTTCCGGTCCATATCCTCCCGTCACTGCTTTCGGCGAAACAATTGGGGGTGAAGTCATATTCCAGCTTCAGATGGCTGAGAGAATCCCCTTCAATGGTCGTAATGCCTTTCCCTTTCGACCCGACCCAGAGAATCCCTTTTGAATCTGCATAAAGGGCAGATATATCCATTCCGGCGAGGCCGTGGATCTGGGTAATAAACTGAACCTGTTTTTGGTCGATATCATAAAAGATCAATCCGTCGGTGGTCCCTACCCAGAGCTTATTGTCCCGGTCTATTTCCATGGCCGTGACGATCAGTTGCTTGTTGTAGGAATTGATCTGGAAAGAATAACTGAATTTCTCTTTTACCGGGTCATATTCATAGGTCCCGTTCCCGTATGTCCCGATCCAGATATGCCCTTGCCTGTCTTCCTTCAGAAAACGTATCTGGTTTCCCATGGCATATTGATCGGAGGTCAGGTGCCGGAAATCTTTGCCCGCAGGCCGGCCGGGGTCATAGATACTGACCCCCCCGTTGGTCCCGAACCAGAATTTTCCTTTGCGGTCCTGGAGCACAGCCCAGACCTGGTCATTGACAAGTCCGTTCTTTTCGGAAAATGACACAAACTGTTCTCCCTTGTAAATACATAAACCGTTCTCATTTGTTCCCACCAGGATATTTCCTTCCATATCCTCGAGTACGGACCAGATCTTCAGATCCTGCAAGCCGTTATCCCTGTTGAATGTCTTTAGCTTCCCGTCCTGAATACGGGTTAGTCCACCGCCCCAGGTGCCTACCCAGATATTCCCTTCGGAGTCCTCGTACAATGTGCTGACAAAATTATGGGCCAGTCCGTTGCGGGTGTTAAAGAAAGTCAGAGCTTCTGTTTCTTTTTCATATTTGTACAGTCCATCGTTATAGGTTCCGAACCAGAAATTGCCCGCCGCATCCTCGAGAAAAGAGGTGATCTGGAAATATCCCATGCCTTTGATAAAAAATTTCTCGAATTCATCCGATCCGGGACTTCGTTTCTGTACCCCGATATCGGTTATGAAATAAAGGGTACTGTCTTTCCCGACAGACAGGTCAAAGACCCGGTCACTCAACCGCCGTCCCTGGTATTGTTCATATTTAAATTCTTCAGAAGCAGCCTCCGGGTTCCATATATTGAGGGCACCGCTCCGGGCGGTGGTGATCCAGATGCCTCCACCGGGATCTTTATTAATTGAAGTGATATCGCTGTTAAAGAGCATGGCGGCCTCGTCGAATACCTCGAACTGCCGGCCGTCAAAACGTGTTATTCCTCCGCCTGTATGCCCGAGCCAGAGAAGTCCGCGCGAATCTTCAAATAGGGTTCTGACTCCGTTTATGGCCAGTCCGTCTTCGGATGTGAAGTTCTCAAAATTCAGTCCGTCGAACCGTGATACTCCCCCTTCCGTTCCCAGCCAGATATAGTCGTTCCGGTCCTGTATGATGGCAAAGACCTTCGATTGTGCCAGTCCATCCGAAACACTGTAATTATCAAAATAATAGATTTGCGCTGAAGCAATGGTGTGCAAAAGCAGAAAAGCTACGGTAATAAAGCTTTTCCGTAAATGGTATATATTTTTCATCCGTGCAGGATTTACCTAGAAATCCTTGGAAATGAAGAAAAATGTGCCATCCTCGTCTTCCAGTCCATCGATCTTGCCAAATGTGGGCTTCTGCTGTTTGTTCTTTACCACCGCACGGATGACCTTGTTAACGATAGACTCGATCGGGATGCATGAATTTGGATTATTGGCAAGCGAGTTGGCGAATGTCCTGGTAAACTGGGAATTATCCACTGCCAGTTCATATCCGGCCGATGCGAATACCTGGGAGGACTTGAACCTGGTAGCCTTCCAGTCATCGCAGCTTCTCTCCTGGGGAATGGATCGCATGGCCTGGTAAAAACTCGGTCCTGATTCACAGGCGTCGGTGATGACCAGTGTATGGGTTACATAGTTTGAATAAGACTGCAGGGATGCTTTCAGGGCATTGATATTGAAGTATGTGAACTCATCTTCCCTTTTGGAATCGGTGGGGATCCAGTATCCCGTCTCATTGATGAATTTTCCGTGCCCGGCATACCAGATCAGGATGGAATTCACCCGGTTGCTCCGGACAAGGTCTCTCAGTTCGATGGAGAAAAACCTCTCCATTTCGCTCTTGTTCATGTTTTTTTTATGGATCACATTGTGGAACTGGTATTTGGCCAGGGCAGCGCGCATGAGTGTCACATCTTTTGACGGACCGTCAAGGCTGGCAAATGTCTCGTAATCGGAGTTCTCGATAAATACCGCCCAGGTCTTGCCCATGGGATTGTTTTCCGAGATCACGGCCGCACTCTTATTCAGACGGAATTCCGCCTCCGTTACATTTCCAAAAATATCCGATGCCGTAACAAGGATCTTATTCTGGTTCACGATATTCAGGTTAGCTGAAAAACCAGGATTCAATTCCCCGGGAATATAACTCGCAAGCACCCCGTTGATCATGATGGATTCAATCTGGCTCTCATCTTCTATCCTTCCCTCCACATAAATATTCGGATCCTTCGAATCCAGGTATATGACCCCGTTGTCGGAAGCATAGGGTGCAATGATGGTAATCTCCGGGGGATTCACCTCGGTCAGGTTTATGGTATACCGGATGCTGGTGGTATTGTTGTACACATCGGTGACCTCGATCAGGACATCCTCCTTGCTCTCAATGTCGACGGCGGTCAGGAATTCCCATCCGTCTTCCCCCTCGACAGGCTGGACCCCGATACCCTCTACCTTAAGTTCCTTAATTGGACTCTCATCGACAAGTTTCCCTTTGATGCTGACGATCTTTGAATCCTTAGGAAACTGCAGCATCTGCTTGTCGCGGGGTGCCGGATCGAGAATGACAATCTCCGGTGCATTTTCTTCGCGGTACAGTTCAAACAATCTCTCGTTGGCCTCCTTTAACAGGATCTGTGCCTGCACATTGTACTCTGAAAGGTCCACAAGCGTTTCATAATCCCTTATTGCATCCTTGTAGTTTGCAACCTGCTCGTACGACCAGGCCCGTTTGTACAGGGCATCCGCGTCTTCAGACTCCAGCATGAGCGCCTTGGTGAAATCATTGACCGCATTGTTATGCTGGGCGAATTCCTGGTAGTAAACACCTCGCAGGTAATACATGGCAG
This sequence comes from Bacteroides sp., assembly GCA_030592145.1. GTDB lineage: Bacteria > Bacteroidota > Bacteroidia > Bacteroidales > SM23-62 > SM23-62. Next base: position 2,737 of record JAUVKJ010000101.1, on the reverse strand, counting down.
CACTGTCAGGATTCATCAAAATAACCTTGGAGACATCATTGATGGCCTTCGGGTAGTCCAGTTTCTTCACATATGCCTTGCTGCGGATCACGTAGCCTTCCGTGTTTTCGGGTTCAAGCTGAATGGCGGTATTGACACTCTGAAGTGCAAAATCCGTCTTACTCAGTTGCAAGCGTACATTTGCAAGGGCCCGCAATGCCCCGGTATTCCTCCGGTCCTTCGAGACGGCATTGATGAAATCCATTTCGGCAGACTCCAGGTTGCCGATTTTAACCTGCACCAGACCGTGGTAATAGTAATTTTCAGATGTTTCTTTTAGGGTCAGTGCGATATCGCAAACCCTGAGGGCCTCTTCATACTTCTCCCGGGCCATCAACACTCTGGTTTTTATCAGGTAGGATTCCACGTGATTCCTTTTAATCAGGATGGCCCTGTCAAGCCTTTCTATCGATTTGTCATATTCCCCCAACTCGAAATAAAGCCTTCCCGCATGATAAAAGACCTCGTGTTTCTTATCCAGAAAGGTTGAAGCCCTGTCATAGTCCTCTGCTGCTTCCCTGGGCATACCCAGATTCTCATAGGCTTCGGCCCTGGCCAGGTAGGCCTTTTCCATATCGGGTTCCAACTCTATCGCTTTGGTGAGTTGTTCCACGGCATCCTTGTAGTTCCCGGCAAGGATAAACTCCTCCCCTGTCTTATAAAATTTCTTCGGGTTCTGGGCATTAAGTATAAACGATGAAAGCAGGAAAACGCTCAGAATAATTAGCTTCGTATTTTTCATTTCCGTTCGGGTATTATATCATTATGTTTCAGATAATCAGGCGAATCCCTTCAAAGATAATGATTTCAGGAATACAAATCAGGTCCATCGGGTCTGATTCAATTATTTAACTGTAAAAATCATGCCAGAATCTGAAATTAACCCCTGTTATTATGACTAAAGATCAGCCCTGTTTGTTGCATCATGGGTTGTGGCAACGGGATCATGTGTTCCTGCGACGGGATCATGTGTTCCGGTAGATTTCAAGGAGATCGCCGCCCGGGAACAGTTGTTCGACGGGTCCGGCAGAAAGTTCCGGCGACGGAATCCCCTTCCCGAAATTCCTGTTCCCGGTAAAAACCCTTGCTTCATCCCAGAGTCCGGCCCCAATGAATGAACCAAAAAGGGCAGCTCCCCCTTCAACCAGAAGGGATTGTATTTCCTGATCATACAGGTGGTCAAGCAGGAATGTAATATAATCATGGCCTTCGGGGACAATAATGTATTTCACCCTGTCCCTGTTTTCCTTCGGTTTTGAGGTAAAAACCAGGGTGTCGGCTTCCCCGTTAAATACGTTCAGGTGATCCGGGAGTTTACCTTCCCGGTCAATCACCAGGCGTAAGGGATTCCGGCCCTTCCAATTGCGCACGGTCAGCTCGGGATTATCAATGGCGGCGGTACGTGTACCCACAAGTATTGCCTGTTCTTCACTTCTCCATTTATGTACCCACTGCCTGGCTTCCTTACCGGTAATCCAGTTGACCCCTTCAGTATCTCCCTCCTGCCTGTGCCTGTCAATAAAGCCATCCTTTGTCCGGGCCCATTTAAGCAGGATATAGGGCCTTTTTTTCAGGTGGAAGGTAAAAAACCTTTTGTTCAGTTCCAGGCAGTCCCCCTCCAAAACCCCGCTGCTTACTTTTATCCCCTTTTTCTCCATCTGCCGTATGCCTTTCCCCCCGACCAGAGGATTCGGATCAAGACTGCCGATGACTACCCGCGGGATCATTTTTTCAATGATCAGGCCGGAGCAGGGAGGCGTTTTTCCGAAATGCGAGCAGGGTTCAAGGTTCACATACAGTGTGGAATCAGTCAGGAGCCCGGGGTCTTTCACCGATGCAAGCGCATTCACTTCAGCGTGGGCTTCCCCGCAGGCCCTGTGGTAACCCTCCCCGATGATCCTGTCTCCACAGACAATCACGCAGCCCACCATGGGATTGGGTGCAGTGGCTCCGAATCCCTTCCTTGCCAGATCCAGGCAACGCGCCATGTAATATTCATCCATTTCGTTAACTTTACTCTTGATGATCCCTTCAACATCCACCATACAGGCCCTACGCGAAAATATTAAAAAAGAGCTTTCGAAACTCTATCCGGAAAGAGAAATCGACTCAATCATAGAGGTTTTATGTCTTTACCGACTCGATTTGAAACGCCATGAGGCAGGAATGAGAAAACATGAGATCCTCATGCCTCCTGACATAGAGTGGTTCCGGAACGCAATCCGAAGCCTCAGGAAAATGACTCCCGTACAGTACATTACAGGGGAAACCGTGTTTTATGAACTGAACCTGAAGGTGGGTGCGGCAGCACTTATCCCCCGGCCCGAAACCGAAGAGCTGGTACAATGGATACTGGAAGACCATGCAGGGGAGCGGTGCAGTATCCTTGACATCGGGACGGGTTCCGGGTGCATTGCCCTGGCACTGGATAAAAACCTGCCGGATGCAACAGTCTGGGCGACAGATTTTCATAAGGACGCCCTTGACCTGGCTGCGGAAAATGCCAGGAGGCTGGGACTGGGTGTGGATTTCATGCTGCATGATATCAGGGAGGAGAATCTGCCGGAAGGATTGCCACGCCTGGATCTGATCGTTAGCAATCCCCCTTATGTACCCACGCGGGAGAAGGAATTCATGGATGCCAATGTAAGGGATTTCGAACCTCACGACGCCCTGTTCGTACCCGATGGGGATCCCC
>JAUVKJ010000155.1 GCA_030592145.1 Bacteroides sp. | reverse complement strand
GTGATCCCTGATTTTCCAACCATGCGGATGGTCAGTTGGGCTCCTTTTTCATGTTCTGTTCTCAGAAAATCGATCACCTCTAAATGCTTATCGGTCAATTCGATACCTTCTTCTTTTGCGATCCCGGCAGCAATGTCTTTGTTCCACTGGGAGGCATCTGTAAGATACCCCTCATTGGTTACATCCACATTAACGCCTTCGTATGTTTTAATTGCCATAATTGATAGAATTTAAGTGTTATTAAGAAATTATTGAATTATTGTTTGATTGAAACTACATTTTCATCTGAAAGGTTCTTCAGGAAGGTGATCATGAATCCGATACCCTTTTTCATCTCCGGGCTTCTCATTTCTTTCATGGCCTTCCACAGGCTGTATTCCGGAATATCATCCACTTCGAGTTTCTGGAATACAGTTACCGCGTTGTTCATGGCCTGCAGCATGTCTGGCTGGGTCATGTTTTTAACGGTATCCATAATGGTGACGATGTTGTCTGCCAGAAGTTTGACGTCTTCGCCGGAATAATGGGTGACCACGGTATCCATCGCCCTCATCAGTTCCGTGAAAAACTCAAAATACCCTTTCTGCTCCATTTCTGCCATCTTCCTGATTGTATCGATGATGACCTCCCTGACAACGGGCCCCAGATCCTGCATCAGGTCGTATACGGAATCAAAGGTATCCATGACGTAGGTAAACTTATCCACGTTTTTGAGAAACTTGAAGGACAGGAATTTGAGATCATCCCAGTTCAGTTCAACGCCCTGCCTGTCAAGCTCCTCAACCGTACTGCGGAATGCATCCCGGGTAATGATATTCACATCGGCCACCAGGTCATCCATGCGTTCACTTCGAAGTTTCTGCGCGGTGGCACATTCAAGTATGGCATCAAGCTTTACGTTGATATCATCGATCTGTTTCTGTAGATCTTTTTCTGCCATTTCTCGTGATAATTATAGTTTTTTACCGGCCATGGTCATTTCATTCTCGATCGGCATTTCTTTGCCTTTCAGAAGGATATGCCAGTAGATCCAGCGAAAGAGGACTTTTCCGTAATGGTTCATCTTGGTGTTCTGAAGGAGTCCGAAGGGACCGATGCCGGGCAGCGGGAAGGTGCCGGGCAGGGGTTCCGTATCATAATTGAAATCGATGATGGATCCCTTCCCGAAACCGGTTTCAATATAGCAGTTTGAATGTCCGTCGAATTTTGCCTTCAGTTCCCTTCCTTCCATGGCGCTCAGTATGTTTTCGTAGACTACTTCGGCGGAAAAGTGGACCACTGAACCGGCTTTGGAAGTGGGCAGGTTGGCTGCATCGCCAAGCACGAATATATTCTCGTATTTTTCAGAGCGCAGAGTAAATTTGTCGGTCGCGATGAATCCCAGGTCGTCTCCCATGCCGCTTCTTTCGACCATTTCGCTCCCCATGTTCACGGGAACGATGGCCATTATATCAAAGGGTATTTTCTGCTCGTCGTATGAAACCAGTTGCTTGTTGTCATTGTCAACTTTTTCGATGTAAAATTCAGGAATCACCTCGATGTTTTTTTCTTTCATCAGTTCGCCCAGCATCTCGGAAGATCTTGGTTTTGTAAATGCGCCAGGGAGCGGGGTAACAAACTTGATATTCACTTTGTCACGGATCCCGATCTCATGGAAATAATGATCCGCCAGGAATACGAATTCCAGGGGGGCCACCGGACATTTAAAGGGCAGTTCGGCAATGGCCATTACCAGGTTTCCGCCTTCCCAGGCACGGAAACGTTCGGCAAGGGCTACCGCACCTTCTATGGTGTAAAAATCAAAAATGTCTTTGTACCAGAACTTGTCCTTGAGTCCCGGTGTTTCTTCCGGAACGGTACGGGTACCGGTTGCAATGATCAGGTAATCGTAAGACAGTACCTGTCCGCCCTCAAGCAGAACCTTGCTGTTTTCAGGATCGACCCTGTCGATGGTATTATAAATCAGCTTTACACCTGCGGGAATGAAATCGGCCTTAGGCTTGATCACATCCTGACGCTTGTAAATACCAAAGGGAATAAACAGAAAACCGGGCTGGTAATAATGTGTTTGATTCTGGTCGACGATGGTGATTTCCCATTCCGCGCGGTCCAGCACCTTACGGAGCTTATTGGACATCATGGTACCCCCGGTTCCGGCACCGAGAATTACTAATTTTTGCATTCCGATATTGGATTATTAATTGAACCTCAAAAGTAGAATTAATTTATGTAGAAAGGGCAGGGTGAAAGCTTAAATATTTGTTAAATAACTGAAATTGAAGATGATAACCGGGATTGTCAACAGCCCTTCAGGGCCATGGTCTTTCCTGCATTCTCAGACAGGATTATTTGACTTCATCTATTTTCGCTACGCTTCAATGCAGGGATTTGAGGGCCTGCTCAAGATCGGCGATCAGGTCATCCTCATCTTCGATACCGATGGAAAAACGCACCAGGTCGTCGGTGATCCCTGCACTTGACTTGTCTTCACGGGAGACCCCGGCATGGGTCATGGAAGCAGGGTGCTGAACAAGAGTTTCAACTCCCCCGAGAGAGACAGCAAGGGTGGCAAGCTCCAAATGGTTCATTAACATTTTCCCTGCTTCGTAGCCGCCTTTCAGACCGAAGCTGATCATTGATCCGTAACCTTTCATCTGCCTGCCCGCCAGTTCATATTGAGGATGGGACGGGAGTCCCGGGTACCTGACCCAGGCCATCTGTGGATGGCTTTCCAGGTAACGGGCGATTTTCATGGCCGTAGCCTGGGATCTTTCGATCCTGAGGGAAAGGGTCTTTACGCCCCGGAGTACCAGCCAGGCCTGGTGGGGGTCCATGTTACAGCCTGTGTACACCATCAGGGAACGGATCTTCCGGTAGAGTTCCTCCGTTGCGGGAACAATGACTCCGCCTACCACGTCGGCATGGCCGTTAATGAACTTGGTTACGGAATGGAAAACCACATCCGCCCCGTATTCCAGGGGGTTCTGGAGGAAAGGGCTGCAAAAGGTATTGTCGACTACCATAACAAGATCATTTTCCCTGGCCAGGGCAGCACAGGCTTTCAGGTCGGTAATGCCTATGGTGGGATTGGCCGGGGTTTCGATATAAAGAACCTTGGTATTGGGACGCAGATGTTTTTTAAGTTCTTCGATGTCGGTTGAATCGACGTAGCTGGATTCGACCCCGAACCTGGAAAAATGGCTTTCGATAATAACCCTTGAGGGACCGTAGATGGCATCGGTGCTGAGAATATGGTCTCCCTGGTTGAGAAGGGCCATGTAAATTGATGTGGCTGCTCCCATGCCGGAACTTGTAGCGATCCCCCCGAAGCCGCCTTCAAGGGATGCGATATTCTCTTCCAGGGCGGTGATTGTGGGGTTCCCTATCCGGGTATAGATGTATCCATTGTCCTCGCCGGCAAAACAGGCAGCGCCGTGTTCGGCACTTTTAAAGGCAAAGGTGGAGGACTGGTAGATGGGGACTGTGGCGCTTCCAAAGGGTTCGTCCAGGGCACCGGCATGGATCAGGCGGGTATCAAATTTCAAATCTTTATTTTTCATAGTTCGTTACAATAGATTATTATTAGGTCTTAGGCTAAAATTATTTCTTGCGAAATTGGGAAAATTGGCAGGAAAATTTCCAGGAAAGACATTGTTATATAGCATGCCAGGCGATTCAGTCGCCGGAGTTCTGATCTTGGTTTTGGATCTGTTTCACGGTCTTTGCAAGGTTGGTAGCAAAAACAAAGTCATTGAGGTACTTATTGTCGGTATGCAGTATATCATGTTTGCTGCCTTCCCAGCATTTCATGCCTTCAAAGATGAATACCACCTTGTCACCGATCTCCATGACAGAGTTCATATCATGGGTGTTCACGATGGTGGTGATGTTGTATTCTTCGGTGATCTCTCGGATCAGTTTATCAATTCGTATGGCCGTCTGGGGGTCGAGTCCAGAGTTCGGCTCGTCACAGAAAAGGTACTTGGGATTGAGGGAAATGGCCCTTGCAATGCCGACCCGTTTCCGCATTCCGCCACTTAGTTCCGCCGGATAGAGTGAATTGGATTTATCCATATCAACCCTGGACAGGCAGAAGTTGGTACGCTCCAGTTTTTCGAAGTACGACAATTCCGTAAACATATTGAGGGGAAACATTACGTTTTCCTCAACGGTGAATGAATCGAAGAGGGCTGCGCCCTGGAACAGCATTCCGAATTCCTTTCTAAGGAATTTCTTTTCCCTGAAGCTCATTCTGGTAAAATCATGTGCATCAAAAAGGATCTCTCCCTGATCGATATCGTGGAGTCCCACAATGGATTTCAGCAAAACGGTCTTGCCCGATCCGCTCTTCCCGATGATCAGGTTGGTTTTTCCCTTGTCAAACAGGATGCTGATATCGTCAAGGACGCGATTCTCCCCGAAGGTCTTGGATATGTTCCTGACTTCAATCAACCCAGTATCAGTTTTGTCAGGATGAGGTTAAACATCAGTATGAATATGCAGCTGTGAACCACCGCCCGGGTGGAGGATTTCCCGACCTCCAGGGAGCTGCCCTGTGCGTAATAGCCATGATAGGAGGAGACCGTAGTGATGATAAATGCAAAGACCACCATTTTTTTGAGGGCATATGTAAAATAATAAGGGTAAAAAACGTATTGCAATCCGTATACGAATTCCTGGGGCGTTGACACATTGGTGACCAGGGCTGTAATGTATCCGCCCGCCATTCCGACTATGAGGCTGAGAACGGCCAGGAGAGGAAAGAAAAACATAGTAGCAATAAGCTTGGGAAGGATCAGGAAGCTGGCCGAGTTCACGCCCATGATCTCAAGGGCATCAATTTGTTCGGTGATCCTCATGGTGCCCAGTTCAGAGGCCATGCTCGAACCCACCTTCCCGGCCAGGATAAGGGCTATCATGGTGGAGGAGAATTCCAGCAGCAGCATATCCCTGACCCCGACCCCGATAAGATAGCGGGGAAGCAGTGGATTTTCAATGTTATAATTTGTCTGAATGGTAATGACCGCCCCCACAAATACGGAAACGATAAAGACAATCCCGATGGAATTAATGCCCTGGAACTCCAGTTCGCGCAT
>JAUVKJ010000197.1 GCA_030592145.1 Bacteroides sp. | reverse complement strand
AATCCCATAACACCGATTGGAAGCCCCTCCGGGGCAAAGCTGAATATGCCTTCCGTCAGGTAATGGATAACGATGCTGATGCCATAGACCCCACCCGGAACAATTCGGTGGGGGGTAATGAAAAATACATACCCGGCGGCCATTATGAATGACCCGGTCAGGATCAGTGTGTAGTTAATGAACCAGCTCCGGGAAAATAGTTTGTCTTTGCTCAGGAATCCCATGACTTGAATTATAATTAATTGTCTTACAGTTATTTATAAAGATCTTAAAAAAATGTGAAAAGCTGTCTTTTCGAGGGCCTGCAAATGTAGAAATTTTTACTTAATTTACAGAGGTACGAAGCATCTGTTTAATGGCAAATTCAAAGAAAAAAGGGTTCGGGACCCTGCCGGTATTTCTGACTGCTATATCAACTATCCTTGGAGCCATCCTTTTCCTTCGTTTCGGCTTTGCCGTCGGAATGCTCGGATTCTGGGGAGTGATCCTCATCATTCTGCTCGGACACTCGGTGACTATTCCCACTGCCCTCGCACTGTCGGAACTTGCCACCAACCAGCGTGTGGAAGGGGGAGGAGAATATTACATCATTTCACGTTCCTTCGGCCTGAACATTGGTGCGACTATCGGCATATCCCTCTTTTTTTCCCAGGCCATCAGCGTGGCCTTTTACGTCATTGCATTTACCGAGGCCTTTGAACCGGTGTTCAACCGCCTGAATGAGCAGTATAATCTTAACCTGCCCCGGCAGGTGATCAGCCTTCCTGCCATGGGCTTACTCACCTATATGATCATAAAGCGGGGAGCAGGATCCGGGGTACGGATCCTGTATATTGTCGTCGGTATCATTTTTGTAGCAATTGTCTGTTTTTTCCTGGGAAGGCCGGACTATGTACCTCTACGCGGGATCATGTACTTTGGAAAGGGCGGGTATGATTTTTCCGGTTTCTTCATAGTATTTGCCATTGTATTTCCTGCTTTTACCGGAATGACTGCAGGTGTGGGATTGTCGGGTGATCTCAGGAACCCGGGGAGGGCCATACCTCTGGGAACGACCCTCGCGACAATTATAGGGGCGGTTATTTATATTTTTATCGCGTGGAAGCTATTTGTTTCAGCTTCTCCGGAAGAACTTGCAGGTGAACAACTGATCATGAGCAAGATCGCCCTTTACGGGGGAATAGTGATTCCGCTGGGACTTGCAGCTTCGACCATATCCTCTGCCATCGGGTCCGTTATGGTGGCCCCCAGGACCCTGCAGGCGCTGGCGGTTGACCGCGCCTTCCCGCTGCGCCGTATAAATCTATGGCTTTCCCGCGGGAAAGGGGAGATGAATGAACCGGTGAATGCTTCCCTGGTCACCTGCCTCATCGCCTTTGTTTTCGTTGCGGCAGGAAATGTTAATGCGGTGGCCAGCATCATATCCATGTTTTTCATGGTCACGTATGGTTCACTATGCCTGATATCATTTTTATTCCATTTCGGGGCGGATCCGTCATACAGGCCGGTTTTTCGCTCCCGCTGGTACATCTCCCTGCTGGGCTTTTTGATGTGTTTCTGGCTGATGTTCAAGATCAATACCCCGTATGCCATTCTTGCCATTGTACTGTTGGCACTGCTCTATGCGGGAATCAGCGGGTATCATAAGGATAGGAAGGGACTCGAGGCGATCTTCAGCAATGCCATTTTCCAGTTCAGCAGGAACATACAGATCTATCTCCAGAAACGCAGGTATGCAGTCGGCAAGGTCCGCTGGAGGCCATCCACCATCTGCGTTTCGAATTCCACATTTGAACGCGGCAACGCCCTGCGCCTGCTGAACTGGGTATCCTACCGTCATGGTTTCGGCACCTACATACACTTCATCAATGATTATTTTTCAAAAAGTACCCGTGATGCCTCGATGGGGATTATGCAGAAGCTTCTGGCCCTGACCAGCGATAAAAGGAACCACATCTATGTTGATACCATCATATCTCCCTCCTATACTTCAGCCATTGCCCAGGTGATACAGATACCCGGGGTATCCGGCATGGAAAACAACAGTATGCTCCTGGAGTTCGATAAGAAAAACCCTGTGAACCTTAAGCAGATCATAGAGAATTTTGCTCTGATCGAAGCGGCCCGCTATGATGTGGGGATTCTTGGAAGCTCCCCCAGGGATTTTAAGCCCCGGAACGGCATTCACATCTGGATTCGCCATATCGATTTTAACAATGCCAACCTGATGATCCTGTTCGGCTACATTATTTCTTCGCATCCCGACATGAGAAAATCACACCTCAAGATCTTCGAAGTCAGCCTTGATGAAGATGTGGATGCCACCCGGAAAAAGTTATTGGAGATGATACAGTCCGGGCGCCTCCCCATTTCTGAACGAAACATCGAGATACTCAGACCCGATGATAAAACAAACATCAAGGCCCTGGTAAACATGCATTCCTCAAATGCCGCACTTTGTATTGTCGGCTTTCACTCCGAGCAACTCCGCCACGATGGAGAAAAAGTTTTTCTCGGCTACGATAATACCGGTGACATCCTGTTTGTGAATGCAAGGGAATTGCAGGACCTTTCGTAATACCTGGTCAATCGCGGGGGTTCATGACAGATCGCCAGGGTCTTCTTGAGTGGTGGACTTCAATCCGGCGTTCCGGAACCTATTCCCCCACTTCGGAGACATCGGGACGAAGCCAGCGGAAGCGGCGGATGCTGTTCTCCCCGATCCGCATGCCCAGCATAATTTCATGCGAGCCTCCCCCGTATGTCTGGATGGCACCGAGGCTGGCATCGTAAGCATATCCCATATAGAACTCGTGAACGTTGAAGCCTGCCATGAATACCAGGGTCTTGTTGGTACGGTATGTAATTCCGAGCCAGTAGTCCCTATGGTAGAATATTTTTGCTGCCAGATCGAGTTCGACAGTGTTGATGGTTCCCCTGGCGAGGAAAGAAGGTTCCAGGAAGATCTGTTTCGATACCGCCCATTTGTATCCCCCAAGGAGGTAAAAGTGCCGTAAGCTCTGGTAATTCTCAAACTTGTTCTTTCCAAGTTTTATCGAAGATCCGAACAGTTCAGTAATTGAAAGTCCGCCGTACAATCCTCGCCCCGAGATGTATATACCGGCATTGGCATCAGGCACGAAAAAATTCTTTTTATTGCTCGCCAGGAGGGGATCGTCGGGATCCAGTACCAGGGTATTCTGGTCATCGATTCTGAACTGGTAGCCTGTGAATGACAGGCCGAATGAAAGCTGGTACTTACCGTTGAAATTGATATGATAGCCATATGTCAGCTGCATACCGGTCCGGTTTATAATCCCGTTCCTGTCATTGAATATTTGCACGCCTGCTCCGATATTTTTAGTCCGGCTTGCCCTTGTTGTTTTTCTTTCAACCTTGTTGCGTTTCAGTATATGGATGTCATCAAGCAGGCGGGTATCGGCGCTGAACAGGAAGCTGCGGGGAGCATTCTGGAACCCGGAGTACATCTGGCGTGCCGTGAAATTGAGATTTGTATACCCTGTGGCACCTGCCAGGGCAGGGTTCACCAGGAATTTGTTCATTGTGTACTGGCTGATAAGGGGCTGTTGCTGGGCCGACCCCCGGAAAGGCAGGATCATGAAGACCAGTAGTGATATGTAAAGAATTCCGGATCTCATTTCACGATGGTAATGTTTCCAACGAGTGCGGGACTCCCGTTGTTAAGGTTAATAACATAGTGATAAGAATCCATGGGAAGGAGTTTTCCGTCGTATGTGCCGTCCCAGGGCTGTACGTATCCCTTTGAGTAAAACACCTGCTTGCCCCATCGGTCGTATATCTCCACGGTGGCACCCGGGTAAAATTCAATCCCGGGTATCCTCCATGCGTCGTTGTACCCGTCATTGTTCGGTGTGATAATTTCAGGAACAAAAACGCAAGTGGGAAGGTGCAGGGAAATGGTGTACGATTCGGAGATCCTGCACTGGTTGTCATCCGTGACTTCGAGATCAAGGGTAGTTTGACCGAGATCCTGAAGGAGGGTGCCCGTGGATCCGTCAGACCACAGGATGGAATAAGGGGGAGTTCCACCCGTGACGCTGATCTCAATGCTGCCGTCATAGCTGTCAGGACAATACGGTTGTGTTATGCTTTCCTGAATTTGCAGTGCATCGGGCTGGAGGATATCAACGTTCAGGGTATCCCGGCATTGATTGGCATCTGAAATAATTACGTGGTGACTGCCTGCGCTTAAACCGGTGGCCTGTGTCCCAGTTTGCTGGTCGGACCATTCGTAGGTATAGGGTGCAGTTCCGCCTGAAGCGCTGACTTCTGCAGCT
>JAUVKJ010000096.1 GCA_030592145.1 Bacteroides sp. | reverse complement strand
ATTATGTGCTTGAGTGCGTCACCCCCTTCCACATGCTGTTCATGCCAGGTGGCACCCCCATCGTTAGTACGTGCTATTTTAGGTACGGAGATGCTGCTCACCCAACTGTAGCCTGCTATCCAACCATCCATGCTGCTTTCGAAATGAACTGACCATGGATATTGGATTGGCATGTTGACTGAGGGAATCTGGGTCCAGCTTGTTCCGCCGTTGGATGTGGCGAGTACGTTCCGATACCCCCCCACCGCAAAACCATTGTTGCCATCAGTAAAGGCTACATCATATAGACGAAGTGTATTTGGTGTCGTCTGCTGGGTCCATGTTGATCCTCCGTTAGAGGTTTTGAAGATGTTGCCACTATTACCAACCACCCATCCGGTGAGGGCATCAATAAAATAAACTCCATAAAGTTCCGCATCCATGTACGGTGTAGGATTCGCATCATAGTTCTGTAGCAGCCAGCTGTCGCCGCCATCTGTGGTCTTGATGACCATTCCGTCAGAACCTACTGCCCAGCCGGTATTTGCATCATGGAAGAAAAAGTCTTGGACATATGGATATTGAGTAGGCTCAAAAAGTGAATCGCGGAAATTGTATTGTTCCCAGCTGCTCCCCCCGTTCTCAGTTCGTATGATATTATAGGGACCCCCAACAAAGCCGTGATTGGCATCGACGAATTCTATGTCATTCCAATAATATGATATGACACCTGTACTGGTGGGTGTCCAGGTCTCCCCTCCATTAGTCGTATGCAACAGTTTATCCTGGTCATAGACCACTGCCCAACCGTTGGTTGTGCTGGTAAAACTCACCTTTTTAATATCATCAGAGGTTCCGGAAGATTGTGAAACCCAGGCTTCATAAAAAGTCTCGGTTACGGTCAGTACGGCTCCGCTGCTATACTTGTAACCGCATGTGTTCCAGACTCGGCAGCTGTAGGTTCCCTCGTCTGCCACCGTAAGGGAAGCGATTGTATAAACTGAACTTGTCGCCCCGGAAATATTAGCACCGTCCTTCCGCCACTGGTAATACCTGGGCAGGGATCCGCTTGCACTCACGCTGAACGAAACGCTTTCACCTACATTCTTGTCCGCACTCACCGGATGCTTTGTAATGGAGGGAGAGGTCAGTACATATAAATACGCTATGTTGCTTGTTTCAGGAGTGGCACCTTTTAGTTTTTCGACAACCACGCATCTGAATTGTGTTCCGTGCCAAATTGTGGTCAATAGCCCGATACCCCCCGGGCTTTTGTCGAATATCAGGGTAAGGCTTGATTTACTGTCATCAACTCCCGTGAGAACGTCGCTTACGGGTGTAAAGATTTTGGACCTGTACGTGGCCATCTGCCACTCGTACGTATATCCGTAATAGCTCTTTGCCATGACAATTTTATATGTCACGGTTGCATACCCTGTACATTCATAAACATTGGCAGGATGGGTGATAATTTTACCTTTTATTTGTCCCGATAAAATTCCCGCCGGAAGCAGGATCAATGCCAGGATGAGGGCTTTTTTAACAACTGCGGGTAAATTTTTCATCATGATATTTGATTTAAACATCTGCTCAAGTTACGATATGTTCAGGCAGCTTGAAAGTTTTATATCAAAAAAAACGCTCAATACCTCTCAGGGCAATACTTTCAGACAAAATGAAATCATCTCCAGTATCTGTAAATATCGGCTAAAAATTAGCCTGTTACGTTTTTCTGACAGTCCGGTTTTATCTGAACCAACAATTGGTGTTTTTCATTCGTCAAAACAATTCAGTTCATTCATTAGGAAATATTATTAAGCATTGGTCTAATGTAACTTAGGGGATGTCTTAAAAGTCCTTTTGAGACAGCCTCACCTTTCATCATCACAAACCGGTTATGCGTGGCCAAAATTCTTGTAAAGAAAAATCACTCATTTTTACGCTCGTAAAATTGGAATTCAGTTTCCTGAAGACCGGCAATTTTCACCAATAATTTCCATAACTCCGTATATTTTTGTAATTATGCAGGTGGTTTTTTTATTATGAAATTCTCAGGATTCATACTGCTTTCCGTTGCTATTTGCCTGTTGTCAGGGGGACCCGCACCGGCTCAGGACAATCCCCTGGTTGACAGCCTTACGGCCCTTCTGGAGACCACCCGGGGAGAAGACCGCCTGCAAATACTGTTTACTTTATCAGAGAACGCATTTCTTCCACTCGATGATCGCATTAAATATGCGGAGGAAGCCATTGAATTCGCCACCGGACTGGATAATCTGGAACTTCTTGTTGAAGCCCATATGAAGCATAGTTTAATTCTTTACGAGGTGGGTGAAAATGAGAAGGCTCTCAAATCCCTCGGGACGGCCTATGAGAAAAGTAAGGAAGCCAATTATCCCGACGGCATGGCCAATACATTAAACAGGATCGGGGGGATATATATGTACACCGGAAATTCTGAGTCAGCCATTAAGCATTTCAACCAGGCAAGGGAGATTGCCTCCGGGAGCAAAAACAGCCAAATTGAGGCTAAGTCGATTTACTATCTTGCAGAGGTATGCAGGAGGAATGCAGATTACGCAGGCGCCCTCGGATATTATAAGCTGGCCAGGCCTCTTGCCGAAGAAGCCATGGACCTGGATCTCCTCCCGGATATCATCGGGAGCACAGGACTGGTCATGTACCTTCAGGGGAATTTCCAGGGAGCTATAAGCAACTACGAGGAAGCGGCTGAACTGTATAACCAGGCCGGTGCAATGTATGATGCTGCCCGCATGTACCTGAGAATAGGAAATGCCAACCTGGAACGCGCCGAGTATGATGTTGCCCTGAATTATCTCCAGCAGGCGCTTCCAATTTTCGAAGAGATCAATTCAGCTGCCGGAATTGCTGTTGTAACAAACAGCATGGGAGTGATCTACTTCACACAGGAATTGTACGACAAAGCACTCGAGGTACACGTTAACCAGCTTGAAAAAAGCCGGGAATTGGGGGACAAGAAAGAAATTGCCAACAGCCTTAACAATATTGGCAATGTTTATAACAAACTTGCAGCGGACTCCCTCAGGTCAATGTTTGGAGTGAATTTCCAGGATTCGATCAAAATTGAGAAGACGGACAAGTACTTTAATCTGTTTGATGAAGCCTTCCGATACTATAATGAAGCCCTTGAAGTGCGGGAAGAACTGGAAGATATTGATGGTGTAGTCGGCTGCCTGAAGAATATCGGGATCATCTATGTTTACTCGGGAAAACCCGCCATGGCCCTTGAACCTCTTGAACGGGCCCTTGAACTGAATACGGAGTTGAACAACATATCAAACCAGGCAACCATATACCTGTTGCTTGGACATGTGTACCTGGCATTTGATAATTACAATATGTCGCTGGACTACCTGAACAATGCGCTCAAACTGGCACTTAAAGCTGATATTAAGGAAATTGTCATGAATATTTACACCAAGTTGTCGGAGGTGCATGAAAAGCGAAATGACTATATCCGGGCCCTGAGATACCATAAACTTTACTTTGCGACGTATGATTCCCTGACCCAGGAGGACCGGCAGAAAGCCATTGCCGATATGCAGGTAAAATACGAAACCGAAGCGACCGAGAAGGAAAATGCCCTGCTGGTGGCACAGTCTGAACTGGACGAAACGAAGCTGAAACAAACCCGTATCATCCTGACCATCACCATCATTGCGATCGGTGTATTCATCGTGATGATGATGCAGCTGATACGGCAGAACAACCTGAAGAAAAAGGCCAACCAGGAGCTTGCACTCAAAAATGCCCTTATCACTGAACAGAAAAAGGAGATCACCGACAGTATACAGTATGCCAGCCGTATCCAGAATGCAATGCTTCCCCCGGGAGATTACGTGGACAGCCTGATGCCCGATCGGTTTATTCTGTATATGCCCCGTGATATCGTTTCGGGGGATTATTATTATATAACCGAGAAGGATGGAAAAATAATTTGTGTTGCGGCGGATTGTACCGGTCACGGGGTGCCGGGGGCATTTATGAGCATGCTGGGCATCGCCTTCCTGAATGAGATCATCAGCAAGCATACCGAGTTGCATACCGATGAGATCCTGGGCGAGCTCCGCACTCAGGTCATCAAATCGCTTCACCAGACTGGCAAGGAAGGGGAAAGCCAGGACGGAATGGACCTTGCCGTTTACATCCTGGATCCGAAAACCAGGAAGATGGAATTCTCGGGAGCAAACAATTCACTGCTTGTGTACCGGAACGGGAACCTGATCGAAACCAAGGCTGACAAGATGCCCATCGGGATACACACCCACTACCAGGAACCCTTCACCAGGCATAACCTGGATCTGCAAAAGGGCGATATGATATATACCTTCTCGGATGGTTACGCGGACCAGTTCGGGGGACCCAGGCAGAAGAAATTCATGATCAGGAAATTCAAGAAAATGCTGCATGATATCCATATGAAATCCATGGACGAGCAACTGAAGATCATGGAACAGACCCTGCAGGACTGGATGGCAGAAACCGACCAGATAGATGATATTCTCGTGATAGGTGTAAGAATCTAGGCAGGCTTTTTGCCCTGGCGATACATCTCAAGGATTTCCATGGCGGCATGGAAGGAACTTTTAGAGCCGGACAAGACCTGGTTCTCGAGGGATTGCAGTTGCTCCTGCATGCCGGCCTGCTCATAGAAGTGGCTCCGGAGCGATTCATGGATGAATTCATACATCCAGTACCTGGCCTGCTGGCGCCTGTTGTTAGCAAAGAATTCGTTCTCCCTGGTAAACTGCATGTATTCCTGTACCGTTTCCCATACCTTATCCAGTCCCCCACCCTCCAGAGCCGAACATGTCATCACCCTTGGGGTCCAGCCGGAATCCGGGGCAGGAAAAAGATGCAGGGCATTCTGGTATTCGGCCCGGGCGCGACCAGCCTTTTCACGGTTGCTTCCATCGGCCTTGGTAATGGCTATTGCATCGGCCATTTCCATGATTCCGCGTTTGATCCCCTGTAACTCATCACCGGCACCGGCCAGCATAAGCAGAAGGAAGAAATCGACCATGGAATGAACGGCCGTTTCGGATTGTCCTACTCCCACGGTTTCGATGAAAACTACGTTAAACCCGCAGGCCTCACAAAGAATAATGTTTTCCCGGGTCTTGCGGGCAACCCCTCCAAGGGACCCCCCGGAGGAAGAGGGACGAATAAATGAATTCGGGTCAGAAGAAAGATCCTCCATCCGGGTTTTATCACCCATTATACTACCTCCGGAACGTTCACTCGACGGATCGATGGCAAGTACGGCCAGGCGGTTCCCTGCTTTGGTGATGCGGATCCCAAGCGATTCGATAAATGTACTCTTGCCAACACCGGGCACCCCTGTGATCCCTATTCTCACAGAATTTCCTGCATGTGGAAGGCAGCCCCGGATGATCTCCCGGGCAAGTTCCTGGTGATTGGGCAGGGCGGATTCGATGATGGTGATGGCCTGGCTGAGAAGGGAACGGTCACCCGACAGGATCCCATTGACGTAGTCACCCGCCTCCAGGAGGCGTTTCCGGTGCTTCCTGAATTTCTCAACTGCATCCGGGTGAATGGTCCCGGGAGGTTCAATGCCTTCCTGTACCTTTAGTGTCTTGCTCTCCTTTTTCTTTTTTGTCATTCGGCTTCCCCATGATTCGCAGCAGTGAAATTACTAAAAAGACTAAATAATTGGTAATTGCAGTACCAGCAAAGTTTGCATACTGTCGGCATCTTTTAAACCGTCGCTGCAAAATTTGCTACTTAACCGGAGGAATTGTTAGACAAGAAACCTTATTTTGCGCTTACTGGCGCAAAATGCAGTGACGGTCTAACATTCCGGAGGTCGTAAATTTTAAGAGGCGACTTGTTTAAAAATGCCTGCAGTATGTAAGCAAACTTTGCTGGTACTGCCATACCGGATGGCAGTTGTTTATGAGGACTTGGTTACAATGCCCTTCACCCATAGAATGCTTCGTGGATGCCTGGGATCATTGGAGATAATAGTGATCGTCTTGTTTTGTTTTCCAACCTTTCCCCGGGAGTCAAAAACGACCTTCATGGTGGTACTCTCACCTGCCGCGATCACATCATCCGCAGGGTTTACAGCGGTACATCCACAACTGGCCTTAACCTTCCGAATGTAAAGATCGGATTTCCCGTTATTGCTAATGGTAAAGGTATACTCTACTTTTTCACCCTGTCTGACCTCCTCGAAATTAAAGGTATTGTTGTTAAAGGCAATCGCGGGGGGATTGGCTTTCTCCTTGGCGGTCAGACTGCTGAAATCCTCTTCGATGGTAGCACTCACGGTAAGGCGGTTGGAAGCATGATACTGTCCGTCCAGCAAGATGTCGACCCGGTCAATGGAAAATCCCCAGTCGTTTTTCAGTTTGGAATCATAGGTTCCTGCGATGATGCCCTTTTGTCCGGGCTGAAGCGTTTCCGGATTGGCGACCAGCTTCAGGTGTGCGGGTATACGGTTAAAGCTGATCTGCACCGGCTTATCCGATACATTCACGATGTCAACCTGCTGGCTTCTCTGCTCATCCTTAATCACCCTTGCGAAACTCAAATGATTAGTTTTCAGACGGATCTTGTTGCCCATATTATAACGGTATACATCTTCAAGGGTCTTCGGCTTGGGCTCTACGTCTCCCTTAATGGTAAGTACCTTGTTGGGTGTGTTTGCATTGGATATAACCGAGATCGTTTTACTGAATGGACCGGGCCTGTTCT
>JAUVKJ010000200.1 GCA_030592145.1 Bacteroides sp. | reverse complement strand
GGCAGCGCTTGTGCGATGATGTCAGCATATTCATCATTATCCACATTCAGGAATAAGATCCCATCAGCATTCAGAGGGAGGGAGATCTTTTCCCAGGTGCCTGTCATGTCCTTACCGGGATTAAGGTATAATTCCCTGCCTGCAATGATTTCGGCAAAACCGTCTTCGTTGATATCTGCCATATCCAGGCCAAAATACCTCAGCCATTCCGGTTTGTCGTAATCGCCCCATTTAGAGTGGTTGCTGTCGATCAGAATATGGTGAAAATTGTCCGCAGGTATCACCTGGCATTTCAGGATACTTCCAGGCAGCCAGCATATCATTGTGATAAAAACAACCTGGAATGTTTGTCTTAAGACGTTCATGATCAAATAATTATGTGGTTTCATAGAGCGACGATCGTAATATTTCCAAAAGTAACATCCACATGATGAGCAAGCAAGGCAACACCGCCCTTGCGCATAGCATGTTGGCTGACTTGTGTTTCCTGCCAGTTCCATTGAGCAGGTTCTTTTTCTCCGTCCATCCATATTTTAAAACTGTAGCATGACACACCTGCTCCATCACCCTGATCTTGCAAAGTCTGGCATTTTGCTTTCATCCAATAGGTTGCACCAGGCTCAACAGGAAATTGAGTATAACTGATACACCTGTCATTATCGCCACGATAAAACTGTGTAGAAGGCAGGTTCTCAGATTTATCCAGACCCCGTCGTAACCATGTAATTGCTCCGAAGGGCTGATAACCCCATTTGGGTTGCATTTTGGGAAAATTCCGACATCCCCCATTTACATGCCCGGTAAAACGAAATAGGATTCCCACTCCGTTGCCACCACTCACGCGGCTTGTAGTTTCGCTTATTTGGTTTATCAGCGCGGTCACGGTAATCTCATAGTCTTGCCAATTTTTTTCACCGATCAGAAATATACGGTCATACCCCATATGCTTAGTCCGTAGTCCATTAGGTTCCAGCTCCCAATGGCCATCGACATATTGACCTGCATCCTGAGGATCAGTGATGTTACTCCAATCAATAGATACAGGTAATGGATATGAACCGGATTGGAGGTCAACTATTACTTTCTGGCTTATCCGCCGTCCTTTTCCATCTGTGGCAATAATCTCGACTATGTTTTCACCGGACTGCAATTGAGCAATAGGAATATCAGCATTAAAATGCCCGAGTTCTGCAAGCCTGCGGTATCCCGGTGTGTCCTCACCAAAGTTCAGCCGAATGAAAGGGCCGTTGTTTAACCGGTAGGTGAGGGAGGCGATGGAATCTGCCGGCGAAACTTTTCCCATCACATTAAAATCTTCCTGGGCGTTTCCCAGATGGCCCACCTTTTGGTGCAACCCGTGCCAAATCTCAATTTCAGGTCCATCCGGAATAGCTATATTTTGGCATGAAACCAGGGCTGACAAAACAAAGTAAAGTAGATATGAGGGCAAGGATTTGTTAATCATAGTAATATTCCTTTCAATTATAATACGGTCTGATTGCCCCCCAGCCTGCCCCGATGCAGGTCGGGGACGCAGGTCGGGGGTGTCAATCGGGAGTTTCCCCCGAACTCGTAAACTAATTTCGCCGGGGCAGGCCCTGGGGTTAATACTTTAATATTTTCTAAAAAAACTATGGTTTCACTTCAACAGTAATCTTCCAGGTTCCGCCTTGTGTAATCCTGAATTCAAAACCACCATCACCTCCTTTAACAATGCAGGAAAACGGAAAGGTAACCCCCAGAATTTTTTTGATTTGAGCAGATTGATGAAGGGCAGAGTATTGCCCTTCCGTTTCTGTCAGGGAAATATCCTCGGTGCTTAACATTTTATTGCCCTTTGTATAAACAATCTGTATCTCATTCCCGCTGGAACTAATTTGATTAATTGATGCCCTTGCAATAGTAAAATCTGTTTGCATTATTTTATGTAGATACGGATACTTCCCGATATACACATCATCCGCCCAGTAACCGATATGGGTACTATCTTTAGTTGCGGTTTTAAAAATCAATTTTCCTTTGCCCTCTTTTTTACCTTTTTTGAACATACCTTTATATACATTCCCGTTGGCCCAGGTATAAGCGCCTTCACCATGAGGTAAGCCCTTTTTAAATTCACCTTCATATGTATCCGTTCCAACCGCTTTTCCGGATCCTTCAGCTTTGCCCTTCTTACAGCCGCCTTCATATGTTCCTTTTATTTCATCCAGCCTCACTTCACACTGGGCTAAAACATTTGTTGGAAACAGGTAGAATCCAGCCAGCAGTCCAACCAGATAAACAAACCTGTAAATTCGATTCTTGGTTCTCATAATGTTAAAGTTTAGTACGCTTTATCGCGTATGAATTATTAAATGCTCTATTTGGAAGTACCTGCATGTTCCCCGGACAGGGAGGAGGCAATGCTTGTACCGATCCTTTCAATGAATTCAATCTGGAAATCCTGGAAGATCTCAAGGGAAGCGATCTCGATAACACCTATGATAAGTTCATTTAACCTTATTGGGACGATCAGGAGACTTTTGGGTTGGTCTTCCCCAAGGCCTGATTTTATCCTGATATAATCTTCCGGTATGTCTGTCAGAAAGATCGTGCCGCCTTCCTGTACACATCTTCCTACCAGTCCCTCTCCGGGCAGGATACTTTTTTTAAGATGCTTGGTCCGGTCATAGGCATAACTGGCGATAAGTTCAATAACACCGGGTTCAGGACCGTTCCAGCGGATCAGGAAGAGTCCGCCCACCCTTGCACCAAGGTATTCTACAAGTTCAGATATCAGTTTGTTGGCAAGGGATTGAAGATCGCCGGAATATTCTCGCAGGATCTCGCTGAATCTTGCGATGCCATGGTTGGACCAGTTCCTTCGCTTATCCTCCTGCTTCCGTTTCTCTTCTTCAATGGCCGCATTCTGAAGGTCCTCTCTCAACCGGATCAGGGAGTTTCCCAGTACATCCCGGTCGCTCAGGGGGGTGAATTCACTTTTAAAATGCCCCTTTCCGATCTCTTCCGAGAAAACATAAAGATCCCTGAGACCCTGTATCATGCTGTTCAAAGCGGCACCGATCTGTCCCATTTCATCGGATCCTTCCCTGAATTTTACTTCCGGTATAATGCCTTTTCCCATAGAGGTTATGGCGTTCCTGTACTGTTTGACGGGATTTACCAGGGAGTAATACATCAGGGCAGCGATGATAAGGGCTGCCAGTGCAATAATCACGCCTGTAATCAGAAAATTGTTGCGCGTGGTCCGGTATATCCCTTCAGTTCTCTCCTTAACCTGTGCAGAAAGGCGTTCAAATCTCCGGATCAGGTTTTTCAGTTCACTGTCGGTGTACTCATAGGAACTTAAAAGCTCAGCCATCCGGTCTGCCGTTGACAGGGTATCGGTGTGGCCGGCCGGGTAAAGACCGGTGGTGAACCTTGAGATTTCCGGGTAAAGGGTGTCGTTGATATAGGTATACAACTCATTGTATGTTTCACTGTCATGCTGCCTCCAGCCATCTGATAATTGCAGGATCTGCTGATGGCTGGCCGGCAGACTTGTCTGCAGCAGATGCCTGAGTTCGTTGAGTACAGGGGATTCAGTATCCCGGCCGGAATGTTCCCATGACCGGGCCAGGTCCCCGGACTGATTAACGGCATTGCGAATTTCTATAAGTCCCCGGATACTGGGATCGAGGATGTCGGTGAGTTCCTGCTGGGTTGTCTGTATCCTGGCTACGACCCGGTACGAAAGGATAGCATTGAGAATAATGGCAATGATCAAAAGTCCAAAACCGAGGGCAATTCTGAAACCTATCGTCCGGGGGAATTTCATGAGCTGAGCATATCTCTATACATCAATAAAAGTACAGAATAATTTCTAATTTCTTCCATCCAGGGCATCCTTCAGTTGTGTGAGGGCTTTGTAAAGAACAGACCTGGGACAGGCAAAGTTCAGCCGCTGGAATCCTTCTCCCCCTGGACCAAAGGAGGGTCCGTCGTTGCATCCGATCCTGGCATCGCGGATCATGAATTGCCTTAATTCCCTGCCCTTTAATTCCATGTTCCTCATATCCAGCCAGGCCAGGTAGGTAGCCTCTACAGGGCTCATCCGGATACCCGGCAGCTCGGAATTGATAAATCCGGAAAGCAGGTCAAGGTTGCCTTTCAGGTAATCCATCAGCTGGTCCAGCCATTCATGTCCCCAAGTATAAGCGGATTCCATGGCAACCGAGCCGAATATAT
>JAUVKJ010000148.1 GCA_030592145.1 Bacteroides sp. | reverse complement strand
ATGCGGGAAAAATTTCAATTAACAGGGGTACCCATCCAGATATTTTTCAGGAAGAAATAGCTGGTCATCCTGAACAAACAATTAATAAAAAGGAAAAACGTTGTACTTTTGTAACCCGGCCATGAAGAGATTAGCCTATATATTAATCGTAAGCGCACTGATCCTTACCGGTTGCCCGACACCACAGGTACTGCCTGATATACCCAGGGTGGAATTCCGGAGTTTTATCCTGTCTGAAAAAACCGGTGACCTGGGCAAAATCCTGACAGGCGAACTGACTTTTTATTTCGAGGACGGAGACGGAGATATCGGGTTTCATGCTTCACTTGACAGTCTCAGCCAGCCCGATTCGGTTAAATACAATCTTTTCCTTACCCTGCATGAAAAGGTAAATGGCACGTACCGTACGGTAGACACTTCAGAACTGGAAACCAAGCCTTTCTACAGGATACCTCCCCTTGACCGGGAGGGCCAGAACAAAACACTCAAGGGTGAAATCGATGTGGAAATCGAGTACTATAATAGAAAAGAATACGATACCCTCAGGTATTCTTTCTACCTGCTGGACAGGGCATATAACCGAAGTAATACGGACACGACAACAGAAATTATTTTTACCGACTGGAAGTAACTGTAGGCCCGGAGCAGGTCAGATCTCAATGCCCATAAACAACACATCATCCACCTGTTCTGTATCCTCTTTCCAGATCTCAAAGTTATTCTTGATGTAGTTGTATTGCTCTTCCATGGGTTTATCATGGATATCCCGGAGCATATTTTTCAGGCGCACCATCTTGAATTTTTTTCCCAGGGGTCCACCGAACTGGTCAGGGTACCCGTCGGAGAACATATAGATCTTGTCTCCCTTCGATAGTTGAAATTCATTGATCTCGAAGACCTTTTGTTCTTTCTCGTACTGTCCGCCGACAGAGCTTCTGCTTCCCTTCACGTAGACCTGTTCACCTTTCCGGTAAATGATCATGGGCCTCATGGCAGAAGAAATGCGTAACAGTTTTGTTTTCAGGTCCACCTCCGAAACAATGATATCCATACCGTCGTTCGAGCGTTCTGCTTCGAGGTTCTGGTTCAGTGCAGACATGATCTCCATGTCAAGTGTTGCCAGGAGGTTCGCAGGCGATTTTACTTCATTCCGGACCGAAATATCCTTGAGCAAGGTGGTACCGATCATCGACATGAAGGCCCCCGGCACGCCATGACCGGTTGAGTCAGCACAGACAATCACAAATTTGTCATCATCCATTTTGTCATACCAGTAGAAATCACCACTGACAATATCTCTTGGCTGGTAGAACACAAAAGATCCTGAAAAGGTTTCGTGAAGTTTGCTTATGGGAGGAAGTATGCTTGCCTGGATGCGCTGTGCATAATTGATGCTGTCCGTTATATCCTTGTTCTTGATCTCGATCTCCTCTTTTTGCATCACGACCTCACGGGTTCTTTCATCCAGCCTTTTCTGCAGGATCTCCTGGAACTGCCTGGCCTTTCTTTCCCTGTACTTAATGATGAAAAACACCACTGAGATCAGGATTCCGACAGAGATCATAATGAACCACCAGGTTTTCCAGACCGGCAGTTTTACACGCAGACTGAATTCTACGGGGACTTCAGTGCATACACCTTCGGAATTGCATGCCCTCAGCATAAAGGTGTAATTTCCATCCTCGACACGCCCGTAGTTCACATAGGGAATATCGCTCGGATCCGACCAGTCGTCATATCCATCGAGTTTATACTCGTATGTGACCCTGTCAGGCGCAGCATAGTTGATGCCGGTAAATTCCACCCTTAGCTTGTAGATACCATATGGTAAGACTATAGGCTCGCTAAAATCATATTCCCTGTCAGAGATTATGACGGAGGTGATGTTGGTAAGCGGTGCGGTCAGGTTACGCCGTTCTTTCCGTGTATCGAACATCACAAGACCCTCAGAGGTTCCGAAAAGTGCCACTCCTTCACGGGTTACCGTGGAAGCATTGGACTGGCAATCTCCGTTGATCCCTGACTCGGTTCCCAGGGTAATAACCATCCCCTGGTCAATATCGATCTTGCTGAATCCGAGCCGGTGTCCGACCCAGATATACCCCTGTCCATCGTTTAGCAGGCTGTAGCAGGAACTAGATTTCAGTCCCTCGTCAATAGAAAAAATATCCAGTGTATCGGAAACAAATTTGAATACCCCGTTATCTTTCGAAGCTGCCCAGAGGTTGCCGTATTCATCTTCTGCAATGGAAACAAATTCAAGCATGAAAGAACCTTCCCCGGTTATATTATAAGACTCATCTGTATTTACTGAAAAAAGTCCGTTGCTTCGCGTGGCAACCCATACGGTTCCACCTGCATCGATAAAAATATCGCGGATCCTGTTATGGGGAAGTCCGTCCGAGGTATTGAACCTCCGGATCGCACCGGTAGATTCATCCACAGACAGAACCCCGTTATTGGTTGCCACCCAGAGAACACCGTCTCTGCCATCTATGGCGTTTATGGTATTTTCAAGTGAGTTCTGGGAGGAATACCAGGGACTGACCCTTCCCTGTGAAATATTCATTCTGTAGAGCCCGGTGGT
Source organism: Bacteroides sp. (assembly GCA_030592145.1). GTDB lineage: Bacteria > Bacteroidota > Bacteroidia > Bacteroidales > SM23-62 > SM23-62. The sequence continues at coordinate 2,706 of JAUVKJ010000148.1, read as the reverse complement.
TCCGGTCCCGATCCAGAGGGTCCCTTCTCTCCTGAAAAGAGCTGTGATCTTATCGGCAGGCACACCGTTTGAAGCGGTGAACACCTGAGTCGATCCCCCGAATCCGGTTTTAACCCTGACCAGCTTGCCCGTACCTGCCATCCAGTACCCCTCATCGTCCGCTATTACGGATTGAATGGTATTTCCCATCCGGTCGCTGTATTCATAAAAGGTCAGGGCTTCATTGAAAAGAGCAGCAAGGCCGTTCCCATAGGTGCCGATCCAGATGTTGCCCTCGAGGTCCTGGAAAACCTCACGTACAAAACGAATGCCCAGGCCGTTATGCTCGCTGAAATTGATCAGTTCCTCAATGCCCGGGTCCATCCTGTTCACGGATACCTTGTATACTCCTTCACCCTGGGTGCTTAACCAGAGGTATCCCTCATTATCAACCAGAATGGAAAGAATGCTGGTGTATTGCAGCATTTTATCGTCTCCAATTTTGCCCACAAGTGAATTCCCGGGATCGTCCGGATTAATCTTCAGGGAATACAATCCTTCGTCCAGTGAACCAATCCAGTAGAGGTCGCCGGCCTTATCGTAAACGATGTCGGTGATCTGGGTATAGGGAACCCCGGAGATCTTTTCAATATAGGTTATGGTATCAGCGGAGGAAAAATCGCAGGCATATACATGCAAGCCGTCGTAGGCTCCGGCAAGCAGTTGCCCCGAGGCGGAAAAGGCAATCGAGGATATGAGTTTCCTCTCAAAGGGATCCCTGATAAGGGTAGTCTCCAGATCCTCGTTAATGATGATCAATCCCTGGTTTTGTGTGGCAAAGACGATCCTTCCTTCCGGATCTTCTGCAATTCCGTTGATGGTGCTCGAAATCTTTGCCCCCGGATCAATGACATGAAATTCCCTGCCATCATAAAGGGTGATGTTTCCGTCATTATGACCGAACCACAGATTACCCTTTGAATCTTTGAGGCTTTTTTTAACAAAGGCTGCCGGCAGGGAATCAGCCTCAAAATCACCACTAAAATTAAAGCCGTCGTACTTGCAAAGTCCCTCACCGGTACCCAGCCAGAGGTATCCGTTGGCATCCTGGTTCACCGTATAAACAAAGGGATGGCAAATCCCGTCTTCGATCCCGTATAGCCGGAAATTGTAGGTTTGGGCATACAGGGGGGGGGGTACCGGTATCAGGACAAACAGGCTGAAGCTCAGGAAAAAGGCCGTAAATTGCTTCATGTAGTTCAGAGGTTAATCCGCTAATTTGATTTCTTTTTTACCCCGATGGAATACTTGTATTTGGGTACCCCGCCGATGGGACTTACAAAGAATGGCATTACTTCGTTATACTGGTTCCTCACATTTATAACAACATTATTATTCCTTACAAGGGGATTGTATTTCCGCTTGTGAAGCTGAAGGTCAAGGGAGGTGTTTTTTTCTTCTTCAAGGATCTGGAAATCATCCTCCACCCACTCATTATCTCCGGAAACCTTGCTCAACTGCCCTTTCCTTGCAACCGACACGATGCGGATAATTCCGTCGTTGTCCCAGTCCCAGTTCATCTGCTTGACAGAAATGGTGCGGTCGTCAATAAAGGGATATATATGGGATACCTCGTTGGGATTGTTATGCATGCGGAAAGAGTATTCATAAGCAAATGCGTTTCCTCCCTCCACATCCCGGTTATTGTCAGGATCCGTGCTAAGGTAATACCGGTACATATTACCATCGTCTCCTTCCACTCCCTCAGCGATGATCTTGAAAATATATCCCTGCCAGTATTCATGCCATTCCCCTTCGGTTGGATTAAACGGGCCGAATGTGTACCAGTTATTATCATACCTTGGATCTTCTGCAAAAGACTTGAACGCCAGAAGGTTGCCGCTTTTATAATCGCCCACCGGGTCAATGCCCTTGGCATCATCCGGGGCATGGCAGTTCTCACCTCCGTATACTTCGAAGGAGGTGCGTGTATCAAAAATGCCGTTTATCTCGTCATGCTCGCCACCGCAGTCAGGATCCCATACCCGGATGTAAAACGGATCGGTGTATTCCTTGGGAAGCCTGACAAAAAAGGTTTGGCTGAAATCATCATCCCCCCAGTCCCTTTCCACCTTGTTGCCAAAGGTCATAAGGTATGGAATGTTCTCATCAAAGCCCGGAACAGGTTGAGCAAAAGCATTCAATCTGCAGGAAATCAAAACAATCGATATGAAAAAAAATCTGGTCATCTGTGGACTGAAAATAATTAAAATTCATTAAAACACCATAAGGCTTGCACCTTTTCAGATATAACGCAAATTCCGTGCTAAAACATTTTTCCGGCAATTTACTTATTAAGAACGACAATGCGCTTGAATCCGCAGGTCTTCTGTATCTCTTCGGGCTGTTCGGCTGCATTAACCACCCCCAGTTTAACAGTATAGGTACCGGGCCGGAAGAAACGGTGATCGACCGCAGTATCGGAAGCCCAGGTGTGGTCACCCATATTCCAGAGATACCGGTTAATGGTGAAATCCTTAACAAGCGACCTGTTCCCGTTAAAATGCACGGGATCATTGACAAATACCGTGTCAGGCGAGGTGATGTAAACCTGCTCGATATCCTCTATTTCCAGGTCATAGGTTGCCTCATTGAAGAGGACCTCCCCGGATAGCATATCGATCACATTCAGCATGATCCTGTAATGGCCCACTCCATCAAAGCAGT
>JAUVKJ010000027.1 GCA_030592145.1 Bacteroides sp. | reverse complement strand
GAGAGCTGTTTGCTCACATCATAGGCAAAGGCCTGGAGGATCTCATCGACCAGGATCACCATGGTAGCAATCACGATCAACTGAACGATGATACGTATCCTTGGTGGTATGGAATTCCTAAGGAGGGATATAACAACGTTCGATACACTCAGGACAGCAAGCACCGACAGGGACATTACCACGGAATTTTCAAGCTTCACGGTAACGGCAAGTGCCGAACAGATCCCGAGCACCTGAACGGTTATAGGATTGCTGTCGTTGAGCGGATCCCGGAGCAATTTCAGGTTCTTGCTTGAAAACAAGGGTTCTCTCTCACTCATGGTCTTTGTTTTTGTTTTTGAAATACGTTTCATAATTGCCCAGGCACTCATACAGCATTTCCTGGAGTGCCACAGATGTAATGGTTCCCCCCGAAATGGCATCCACGGCATGTGGATCATCGGGATCAGCACGGGCTTTCAGCACCTTGACCGATGTAAATTTATTGGCTTCATCGAAGATCCTCTTACCCGGGAACTGGTCCTGGAAAAAATCCTTGTTAATCTCGGCACCGAGTCCCGGAGTTTCCTTTGCATGTGCAAAGATTGCCCCGTAGATGGTTGACATATCCTGCCGGAAAGAGATGTATCCCCATATAGGTCCCCATAAGCCCTTCCCCTGTAATGGAACAATATTGATCTCTTGTCCGTCCGGGGCTATATAGATGAAAATGGGCAGGTTTCTTTCTTCAGGGGATTTTGCCAGCTCCACTTTCAGATTCACCTCAAACGCTTCAACTCCCTCCTGGATTTCACCATCCATATTGATTACAAAACTCCTGGTAATGTTCCCGGTATATTCATCCTCCACATACTGGTTCTTGCTGTCCGCTTCATCAACTTCGCCTGCAAGGCCGACCGAACGCAGGATATCCAGTTTCTTTTCCACTTTCACGTTTTTCTCCTGGAGAGGCCGGAGCGATTCAGAGACAAATGTGAGCAGTGTAGCCACAATGATCACCATAACCGAGGAAAAGATGAAGATGTATGTATTGCTGTATCTCTTCATTGCTTAAATACTATTTTCGTTTGTACTTACTCTGGCTCTCCTGAGACGCCTTTTTATATGTGATTCAATCACATAGTGATCAATCAGGGGTGCAAAGACATTCATCAATAATATAGCCAGCATCACACCTTCGGGGAAGGCCGGGTTCAGCACCCGGATGATGATGGCCATAAAACCGATCAGGAATCCGTAGATCCACTTTCCTCTCCCGGTCTGTGCAGCACTGACCGGATCGGTTGCCATGAAAACGGCACCGAAGGCAAATCCTCCCAGCATCAGGTGATGCCAGAAGGGGATATCCATCAAAGCGTTCTCGCCAAAGGCATTCAGTATGAGTCCCATAAAAGCACCCCCGGCAAACACCGAAAGCATGATCTTCCAGCTTCCAACCCCGGTAAATACCAGGAACAAGGCGCCGATAAGGATGGCCAGTCCAGAGGTCTCCCCGATCGAACCCGGGATGGTCCCTATAAACATATCCATGGCGCTCATAGCATTGCCGCTGGTATTCAGGATCGGCTCCATGATGGCCGCCTGTCCCAGTGCCGTTGCCCCGCTGAACCCGTCAATGATACCTTCTCCTTTCATCAGTCCCTTTATCCAGACCAGGTCACCGGACATGTGGGTGGGATAAGCAAAGAAAAGGAATGCCCTGGCGGTCAGGGCAGGGTTCAGGATATTCATGCCGGTGCCCCCGAAAACCTCCTTGCCGATGATGACGGCAAAAATGGTGGCAACAGCGACCATCCAGAGGGGGATATCCACGGGAAGAACCATGGGGATAAGAATGCCCGAAACGAGATAGCCCTCGTTGACCTCATGTCCCCTGATCTGTGCAAAAATAAACTCGGTCCCTAGTCCCACTACATAAGAGACAACAAGAATTGGAAATACCTTTAAAAAGCCGAACCAGAAATTCTCAAGCAGGGCACGCTCAATGCCTATTGCCAGGGAATTCTGGAATCCTGTATTCCACATGCCAAACAGGAGCGCAGGCAGCAGCGCGATAACCACAACGATCATGGTCCTTTTCATATCCATGGCATCGCGGATATGGACTCCCTTTTTCGTTACCGTATCGGGAACAAACAGGAAGGTTTCAAAGGCCTCAAACGTGGATTGGAGATATGCGAACCTGCCTCCTTTCTCAAAATTCGGTTTGATCTTGTCAACAAACCTTCTAAGTGAATTCATATTCTGTGGGGTGATTTTTTGATTGAAATTTTACTCAAGTTCCTTTATCATAAGATCAATACCCTGCCTGATGATGGACTGTATCTCAATTTTCGAGGTACACACAAACTCGCACAGTGCAAAATCCTCCTCGCCAACCTCATAGATGCCCAGAGCTTCCATTTTATCAATATCATCCACCAGGATGGATTTGAGCAGCTGCATAGGATATATGTTCATGGGCAGGACCTTTTCGTAATCTCCGGTGAGAACAAAAGGTCTTACCCCGCCTTTAAGGTTGGTGTCGATCCGGTATTCCTTTCCGGGCGACAGCCAGGTGGGAAAGCTGTGTGAATTACTGAATTTCCTGAATCCCGGGGCAATCCATCCGAACATTTCATAGTGGTCTCCTTCAGGAAGGACAGTCAGCTGGCTGTCGTAATAGCCGAGGTATCCTATCTTATTGATACGGGTTCCGGTCAGGGCATTCCCGCTGATGTATCTCAGGTTACCCCCGTTAACATTGCCTGCCACGAGCGACTCGATGGAAGTACCGCTAATAACTTTATAATAACGGGGTTTTTTGACCTCCGACCCGGTAAGGGCGATGGTCCTGGAAGCGTCGTATTTGCCGGTCTCGAACAGGCGTCCGATCATGATCACTTCCTGGGGCTGTACATACCAGACCATATCCCCTTTATTGACCGGGTCGATATGGTGGATCTGAATGCCGGGATTGCCGGCCGGATGGGGTCCCTTGAAATAATGAATTCGTACCCCTCTGGCCCCGGTAAATACATCCGAGGGCGGATAGGCTGAGTTCAGGGAAAGATGGACCTCCCCCCTGGTCAGCTTTTTCAGGGCATTGATTCCTGTCTGAAAAAAACTGTTCTGCCCCTTTATAATATAGTCCATATCGGGGGCCAGCGGAGATGTATCAAAACCGGATATAAAAATTGCCTTGGGTTCATTCCGGTGACGGGCAATGACCGCATAGGGACGTTGCCTTATGGCCGGCCAGAGACCGGCATCCAGAATTTTCTGCCGAACCTCTTCACGGCTCAGATCATTCGGATCACCTGCCTTGAAATCAAGCGATTCATTCTTCCCGTCTGACTCAACAACCACTTCAAGGATGCGTCGCCTTTCTCCCCTGTTTACAGCTTTAACCACACCGCTGACCGGCGAAGTGAATTTAATTTCAGGTCTGAGCTTATCAAAGAAAAGGACTGAACCCGCTTTTACCTTATCGTCAGGTCTGGCAGCCAGCCTGGGAGTGATCCCCGGAAAATCTATGGGCTTAACGGCGTAAGAAAAAGCAGGTTCGGCTTTTGAAATGATTTTATCAGCAGTACCTTTAAGTTTGATATCAAGACCTTTTCTGATCTTAATTACCTTGGACATGGAATAATTTTTGATTTGCAAGAAACGTATGACAAAAATAGGTATTTTTAAACTTCATGCAAGATGGGTTTCCAACATTATTCGATGAGAATGATCAAGTTTATTTTCAGTCTGAATAAACCTCTGCTGACAGCTGTTCTGATCCTGCAGATGTTTCTCTCCGCCCTGTCCGGACAAGAGGTTTTTTATGCAGATAAGATCTACCGGCCGAATATAAAATCGGTGCAGATGTACCGGACCGGGTGGGACCTGACCTATCCCATTATCGGACTGAACAGCTTAGACCAGGTTAGCCTCAGTTTCGATGACCTGACGGATGAGGTAAAAAATTATTCCTATACCATTGAACATTGTGACGCAGACTGGTATCCTTCCGGACTGCTCATAGAAGAATATATGTCAGGGTTCGCCCATCAGCCCATCCAGGATTATTCACTCTCCTTCAATACGTATGTAAATTATGTGCATTACCGGCTCAATTTACCGAATGAGGATGTAAAAATCCTGTTGTCCGGTAATTATGTGATCAGGGTTTTTGAAGACTTTGATGAAAACAACCTGATCCCTGTCCGGCGTTTCTCCGTATCAGAATCCCTTTCCAGCATTACGGGCAGTGCTTCAAGGCCCGTCTTGAATCAATATCGCGACGATGGTCACCAGGTAAGTTTCAAAGTATACCTGGGATCCCTGAGCGTAAATGATCCTTATTCCGAGATCAAGGTGGCCATTCAGCAGAACAATCGATGGAATATGTCCATCCGTAACCTGAAGCCCCTTTTTGTGAGAGACAATGAGCTGGATTACAATTACCAGTCCGGAAATATATTCAAGGCCGGCAACGAGTACCGGTATTTTGACATCAAGAGCATAAGGTACATGGCTGAGTCGGTGCAAAACATAGATTACCAGCCCCCGCATTATCATGTATACCTGTATCCCGATCCTCCAAGGAACAACAGCAGGTACTTTTACAGGGAGGACCTGAACGGGCGTTTTTTTATTGATGTGCAGGAAGGAGTAAAAAGGGATACCGAATCGGATTACGTACATGTGCACTTCAGCCTGCCCCTGGAATTCCCGATCATGGACGGGGACCTGTATATATCGGGCGCGCTGAATAACTGGGAATACAATGATATCAACCGGATGGAATACAATTTCGATAACAAGACCTACGAGCTTGACCTTCTCCTGAAGCAGGGCTATTATAATTATGAATATGTTTACATCAGGGAGGATTCACGGTTCCCCGATGCTACCTACCTCGAAGGATCTTATTACGAAGCGGAGAACGACTATGTTGTTTATGTGTATTTTTCCACCAATACCTCCCGCTACGACCGGCTGATCGGTTACCAGATACTCAACTCAATCCGAAAATAATTGTATCCACTCTGACGGAGTAAGATACGGGACTAATAACAACTTAATATTTGCAGACTTCCGACATTATTAAAACGTCGCTGCAAAATTTGGCATTAAATCTGAAGGCATTGCTTAGCACGTCTCTGCCTTTTGTGCAAATAACACAAAAGAGAGGTTCCTTTGCTAACAATGCCATCAGCATGCAAATTTTGAGAGGTGACTTTTTTAACAATGTCTATTGTCTGGCAGCAAATATTAATCTGTTATCAGAGCCCGATCTCTTCGCCGATCTCCTTCATGGCATCAAGGCTGATCTCCACAAATTCCTGCAGGGGAATGCCGATCTTCTCACATTCCATGATGTTCTCCCTTTTCACGGAAGCAGCAAATGCCTTTTCCTTCATTCGTTTCACTATGGATTTGGGTTTAACCGGGGCGATTTTCCTGTCGGGGTATACCAGGGCAGTCGCATAGATAAGCCCTGTTATGGTTTCCCCGGCCGCGAGGGCATGCTGAAATTCGGTGCTGCGCGACAGGCCGGTGGCCATCTCATTGTGCATGCGGATGGCATCCAGAATCTCTTCATCCAGGTTGAAATCTTTCAGCAACTCTTCCGCCTTCAGGGCATGAACGTAAGGATCGGCCCTGGTGATTTCCACATCGATATCATGCAGCAGGCCTGCGAGTCCCCAGCGATCCTCATCCCTCCCCAGACGTCTGGCCAGTGCCCTTAAAATCGCCTCGGACGACAGGGAATGGTAGAGCATTTTCTCGTTTTTTACATATTTTTTCAGATGGTTCCAGGCTTCTTCGCGTGTCATGGTGTTGTAAAGATAATTTTTATACCTTGAAAACATATTCTGACGATCATGGAAAAAATAATCAATGAAGATATCTTAATTGAAGAACTGGTTGAGTTCCTCCCTGCATCGGTCTCGTATCTTTCCCGTAAGGGGATCAAATGCATTGCCTGCGGGGAGCCAATCTGGGGAACCCTCGAGGAGGCAGCCATCGAAAAGGGATTCGGGAGGGAGGAAATCGAAGGCTTTGTCAGGGATTTAAACTCTTTAACCGGCGAATAACAATCCGTATTGAATTCATACAAAGAATGTTTTTTTTAGTTCATCATGAAGCACCGCTTTGGAAAAACGGATGAAAATGACTCAATTTACAATCTGAAACCACCGCTTATGATCTTCCTTACACGAAGAGAAAGATTTAATGCAGCCCACAGGTTGTTCCGCCCGGATTGGACGGATGAAAAAAACAGCGAAGTTTATGGAAAATGTGCCAATCCGAACTGGCACGGGCATAACTATATTCTTTTCGTAACGGTGAAGGGGGAAATCAAGCCCGCACTGGGATACGTGGTTGACCTTAAAACCCTCAGCAAAGTCATCCGGGATACCATCATTGACAGGGTGGATCACAAGAACCTGAACCTCGAGGTAGATTTCATGAAAGGAAAAGTCGCATCTACAGAAAATATGGTCATGGCCATATGGGAGGAACTTGAACCGCAGATCCGGATGCTTGACGTGGAACTTCACAGCATCCGGCTGGAAGAAACCGAAAATAACTTTGTGGAATATTTTGGAAATTAAGCATATCATTCATGGAAATAACAAATAACGGGCTCGGCTCTACCGATAACAAAGGATACAACAGAGTCGATATATTTGACGATGAAAAAACCGTAAAGCTTACCGGAATTTACCGGGAGGTACTCAATGTACTCGGGGAGGATGCCAGGAGGGAAGGATTAAAAGATACCCCCATAAGAGTAGCAAAATCCATGCAATTCCTGACCCAGGGTTACGGCGTACAGCCCGAGGAGATCATTACCTCGGCGATGTTCAGGGAAGACTATCAGCAAATGGTAATCGTAAAGGACATCGATCTGTTCTCCCTATGTGAGCACCACCTGATCCCCTTCCTGGGGAAAGCCCATGTCGCTTATATCCCGGACGGGTACATTACCGGACTGAGCAAGATCGCCCGTGTGGTAGAAGCCTATGCCCGGAGGCTGCAGGTGCAGGAAAGACTTACCATGCAGATTCGCGATTGCCTGCAATCCACCCTCAATCCCCTCGGTGTCGCGGTGGTCATCGAGGCAAAACATCTGTGTATGGTGATGAGGGGCATTCAGAAACAAAACTCGGTAACGACCACTTCTGCATTTACTGGTGAATTCCTGAATAAGTCCAGTACCAGGGAGGAATTCATACACCTTATCGGCACACATCTCGCATAGGGGCAATATCACACAAAACCAGCTTATTATGAAAGCATTTGTATTCCCCGGACAGGGGGCTCAGTTTCCCGGGATGGGAAAAGACCTTTATGAACAGTTTGAAGGAGCCAGGGCTCTGTTTGATGAAGCCAATGATATTCTCGGATTTAATATTACACGGCTGATGTTCGAAGGTACGGAGGAGGACCTCCGCCAGACCAGGGTAACCCAGCCTGCCATCTTCCTTCATTCGGTCATACTCGCAAGCACCATTGAGGATTTTAAACCTGAAATGGTAGCCGGGCATTCGCTCGGTGAGTTTTCCTCCCTGGTGGCCAACCGGGCCCTTTCCTTCTCTGATGGTCTCCGCCTGGTTGCCCAGCGTGCATCGGCCATGCAAAAGGCCTGTGAAGCCGAGCCATCCACCATGGCAGCAATCATTGGGATGGAAGATGAAGCGGTGGAAAAAGTCTGCCGTAACATTGAGGAGGTTGTTGTGCCTGCCAACTATAACAGCCCGGGACAGGTCGTTATTTCAGGATCCATACGGGGCATCGACAAAGCCGTTGAAAAGCTCTCCGGACTTGGTGCCAAAAGGGCCATCAAACTGAGCGTTGGAGGGGCCTTTCATTCACCCCTGATGGAACCTGCACGACAGGAGCTCGAAGCAGCCATTGTGGCCACTCCTTTTCGGGATACGGTATGCCCTGTTTACCAGAATGTTACTGCCGAACCAACCATTGATCCTGATACCATCCGGCAGAACCTGGTTGCCCAGCTGACCGCTCCTGTAAGATGGACGCAGACGGTTAAGAACATGCTTCGGGATGGTGCTTCTTCCTTTACCGAAGTGGGTCCGGGGAAAGTACTTCAGGGACTGATTAAGAAGGTGGACAGGGAAGTGCCTACAGAAAGTGCCTGATCGGTAACGCAGATTACACTACTGAACTTACTTACATGAAACTGCAATGTTTTCAAGCCTGAACTGCGAGTGTCATCCTTTTTAGTTAAATTTGCTTTTTTGTAACAAATCATAACCCTGGGTAGTCCCCCGCTTCAAAATTGTTCGTATGAAGGTATTAAAATTTGGTGGATCATCAGTTGGCACCCCGGAATGCATCCTGAAAGTAAAAAACATTGTGGAGGGGCAATCTGAGGCCAGTATCGTGGTCGTTTCAGCATTTCAGGGCGTAACCGACCAGCTGGTTAGTGTAAGCCAAATGGCCTGTGAACGGGACGAAGGGTATAAGACCCTGCTGAATGAAATTGAACAGAGGCATTATAATGCTGTCAGGGAATTATTCCAGGTAAACCAGCAAAGCACTATTCTTGCCGGTATCAAGGTATTGATCAACGAACTGGATGAAACCCTGCACGGGGTATATCTACTTCAGGACCTGACACAAAAAACCCAGGATACCATATCAGGTTTCGGCGAAAGGCTCTCCGCGTTCATTATCTCCCTGAAGATAAATAATGCCTACCTGGTAGAGGTTCGTGACCTTATCAAAACAGACAGTAATTTCGGAAAGGCCCGGGTGCTCTTCAGCCAGAGCAATCACCTGATTGAAGAACACTTCAAATCCCTTAAAAAATATGCGATCGTACCGGGCTTTATTGCAAGCAACGAGAAGGGGGAAACAACTACCCTTGGGCGTGGAGGGTCCGATTATACAGCCGCCATCCTTGCCGCGGCAGTGGATGCAAGCGTACTGGAAATATGGACCGATGTGGATGGTTTTATGACTACTGATCCACGAAAGGTTAAGAAAGCCTATGCCATTGAATACCTGAGTTATGCAGAAGCAATGGAACTGTCTCATTTCGGGGCTAGGGTATTGTATACTCCGACCATACAACCGGTTCTTAAAAAGAGGATCCGTATCCATATCAAAAATACCTTTGCGCCTGAAAAAAAGGGCACCCTTATCGGTACACAGGAAATCGTACAAAACCAGTCTCCTATCAAGGGGATCTCTTCCATTGACCAGGTCGACCTTATCACCCTGCAGGGATCAGGTATGGTGGGAGTAACGGGGACATCCATGCGTCTGTTCACGGCCCTGGCAAAGAGAAATATCAACATCATCCTTATCACCCAGGCCTCTTCGGAGTATTCCATTAGTTTCGCGATCCACCCGGACGGGACCCGGGAGGCAGAACAGGGCATCCGTGAAGAATTTTTGCATGAAATAGAGACCCTGCATTCCATCAGGGTCCTGGTTGAAAAGGATCTCTCTGTCATTGCTATTGTCGGGGAAAGAATGAGGCACACACCGGGCATTTCTGCTAAACTGTTCCAGTCTCTCGGACGCAACGGGATCAACGTGATCGGGATTGCTCAGGGTTCCTCCGAACTGAACATTTCGGTGATAATCAGCAATCATTCGCTCCGAAAAGCCCTGAACGTGATCCATGAAGGCTTTTTCCTGTCGCATTACAAGGAACTGCACCTCTTTCTTGTCGGCATGGGAACCGTTGGGTCCAGTTTACTGGAGCAGATCAGGAACCAGCAGGAAAAACTTATGATCAATCACCGGCTCAAGGTCAATCTTATCGGTTTGTCAAACTCAGGAAAAATGATCATCGATCCCGAAGGAATCGATATCGACCATTACAAGGAGCTGATGAGTGAGGGACTTCCGGCGGACCTGGCGGGTTTGTCAAGACAAATTGCAGAGCTGAACCTCAGGAACAGCGTTTTTATTGACTGTACCGCTTCCCAGGAAGTATCGGAAACCTACAAACAGCTATTCAATAATTATGTTTCGGTCGTTACCGCCAATAAGATAGCATGTTCTTCGGGCTACGATATTTACCGGGGACTGAAAAATACGGCGCAGGCCAGGGGGGTGAAGTTCATTTATGAGACCAATGTTGGAGCCGGACTTCCCATCATCAATACCATCAAGGACTTGATCAACAGCGGGGACAAGATACTGGAACTGGAAGCCGTGGTTTCGGGTACCCTGAACTACATCTTCAATACCCTGGATGCTGAGAACAGGCTCAGCGATGTCATCCTAAAGGCCAAAGAACTGGGTTATTCCGAACCTGACCCGCGGATCGACCTTAGCGGCATAGATGTGATCCGGAAACTGATCATCCTCTCAAGGGAGTCCGGATACAGGATTGAGGAAAAAGACGTTAAAATATCTCCTATCCTTCCTGAAGATTGTTTTAAAGGAAGCCTGGATGACTTCTGGAAAAAAGTCCGCGGCTACGATGAAGAATTTGAGCAGCAGCGCCAGAAACTTGAAAAAAAGAACAAGAAATGGCGTTTTGTGGCCCGCCTGGAAAACGGCAAAGCCTCCGTAAAGCTGTCTGAAGTGGGTATGGACCATCCCCTCTACCCTCTTGAAGGAAGCAATAACATCATCATGATCACCACCGAAAGGTACAGGGAACACCCCATGATCATCAAGGGGTACGGGGCAGGAGCCGAAGTAACAGCTGCCGGCATTTTTGCCGACGTTATCCGGATCGCGAACATTTAGTCGAATGAAACGAGCAGTTGCAGACGTGCAAAACTTTTTATAAACGGATGAAACAAAGTGTGGAAATATTTTGTCCGGCCACGGTTGCCAATGTTGGTCCCGGGTTCGATATACTTGGCTTCGCCCTGGATGCCCCTGGAGATGAGATCCGGCTTGAAATAACAGAGGCTGACCGGCACATCATCCGTAACGAAACAGAAGTTGGTATCCCCCTTGACCCGGATAAAAATGTTGCTACAGTAGCCCTGGATGCATTACTGAACTCGCTCGGCAGTACC
>JAUVKJ010000009.1 GCA_030592145.1 Bacteroides sp. | reverse complement strand
CATAGACCCTAAGGGCAGGTATCTGTTTGTTGCCGGTGAGAGGAGCGATGAGATCGAGGTTTTCCTTATAGACATTCAGACCGGCATGTTGTCACCTGCCGGGGAAAAGATGAAAATCAAAGCCCCGGGGAATATTCTCTTTATTGAAAAGCTTCCATAGTCACCCGGAAGTAAACCAATCACCCCGGAAGTAAAGCTCATCATGGTAAAGACCTGTTGGAAGATTCTATAATTGCCAGAATACAACGGGGTGCGGTGTGGCCGTCCCAGAGTTCAGGTTGTTTGGGTTTTCGATCGGATTTCATGGTATAGACAAATTCTTTATGAAGTTTTTCAATATCATTTCCTACGAGCACACTAACTCCGCCATATTCACGGAGGGTTATGGGGCGTTCGGTATTAAATCGCAATGTCAGACAGGGTGTACCTAATATTGTGCATTCTTCCTGCAGTCCCCCGCTATCGGTTAATAATATCTTTGCATCCATATTGAGTCTCAACAATTCGTGATAACCCAGAGGATTCAGTAACAGGATGTTTTTTTCAGCTAAAATCTTTTCCCATAAGTTAAATAATTCCAGTTGTTTTTTTGTTCTGGGATGAACGGTCCAGACCAGCGGTAGCTTGGCCTGAACTTCCCCAATAAGAAAATCCACAATGCCCGTCAATATCTTTTTCTCATCAACATTTGAAGGGCGATGGAGTGTCATTAATGCATATCCGGCTGGTGTCAGGGAGGCAAAAGTTGCTGATTCCTGAAGAAGGTTGTTCCTGATGATATTATTGATTTCAAGTTTTTCTGTAATCACCCGGTTTTTTCTCAGGGTATCGATCATGATATTCCCGACAAACCTGATCTTCTCTTCCGGCACACACTCTTTTCTCAGGTTCTCATTTGACATTTTATCGGGTGTCAGCAATAAGTCAGAAAGCCGGTCGGTAACAAGACGGTTGATTTCTTCCGGCATCCCAAGATCTCTGCTGCGCAATCCTGCTTCTATGTGACAGCATTTGATATGTTCTTTTTTAGCGGTTACCGAGCAGGCCAGTGTGGCGTTGACATCTCCGACCACCACCACCCAGTGTGGCTGTATCTGCTTCAAAACTTTTTCAAATTTGATCATGGTATTACCCACCTGTTCTGCATGGGTGCCGGATCCGACGCCAAGGTTTATTTCAGGTTCAGGTATGTTGAGGGTCTTAAAGAAGGTATCCGACATGGTGGCATCGTAATGTTGTCCGGTATGAACGAGGGTATGCTCGATTTTTATATTATGGAATTGACCGGTTTCCCTTAAAATGCCCTGGTTGTGATCGCGAATAGCATGAATAAAAGGTGCAATTTTCATGAAATTTGGCCGGGCACCTACTACAGAAAGGAGTTTAAGCTTCATATTTTGAGATAATTTTTACGGGAGGATAAATTTAGAAAAGATTATCGGGATCTTGCCCTTCTGAAGATAATATTATGCTATGCCTTCCGGAAATATCGCCGGTTTGTGTGAAAAGGATGCTTATCACTGGTTGGTACAATAAACGGCAAAGATTCAATATGTTGTATAAATGAACAAATAAATGTTTGATAATAAAACATTGCTTATCTTTGCAGTAAATTTAGTCAAACCATGAACACAAGATTGTCTCCAAAACAAATTGGAAAAAGGATACTGGAACTCAGAAGGCTAAAAGGCCTGTCTCAGGAAGATTTGGCCAGGTTCCTGAAAATTCCCAGGTCTTCGGTTGCCCAGATTGAGTTGGGAAACCGGAACGTATCCGTAATAGAGTTAATTAAACTCTCAGAAGCGCTTGGCTTTTCACTGGATAAATTTTTAGCAAAGGAGTACAAAGTTGTGGAAAAAATTGATATAGTAGCAGAAGCTGCTCCTGTCAGGAAGGATGTAAGGATTTCGGTTCCCAGGTTTAAAGCAGATAAGCTAAGAAACGTTTTACTGTATATTCTTGAACGATGTGCCGGAAAACCCAATGTAGGAGAAACTGTCCTGTATAAGCTGCTTTACTTTTCCGATTTTAATTATTATGAAAAATATGAGGAGCATCTAACCGGTTCTCAATACCGTAAATTACCTTATGGCCCTGTTCCGCAAATGTTGGATAGCCTTATCGGTCAGATGATAGAGAATGGACAGTTACATAGAATAAAAACGGAGTATCATGGCTATCCACAAACGAGATATATCCCGTTGGAAAAAGCGGATCTTGCTATTATGAGTGCTGCTGAAAAGGAAGTAATCGATCAGGTAATCGATCGGTTTTCTGATTGGTCAGCCGCAGCAATTGGTGAATACTCGCATAAGGATATGCCATGGAAAGCATCCGAAGAAGGAGAAGTTATTGATTACGAACTGGCTTTTTACAGGGAATCTCCTTTTTCGGTAAGAACTTATACCGATGAACCTGAGCAGCCATGATCTTTGACGAATTGGATGAATTTAAAAGGGATCTGAAAAAGCTGCTCAAGAAGTATCGAAGTTTGAACGATGACCTTGAAGTAGTGAAAAAAGTTTTGAAGGTGGAGCCAAACGAAAGGCCGCCTTTTAGCTTTAGGATAGATGGCCTGGGTATTGAAACATATGTGATAAAAGTGAAAAAAATTGCTTGTAAGAGTTTGAAAGGTTGGGGCGTTAATTCAGGCTTGCGGCTAATATACACGCACTTTGAAGCGGAGCAACGGATAATCTTTGTAGAACTTTATCATAAAAATGATAAGGAGAGCGAAGACAGAGAAAGGATTTTAAACAATTTTAAATGATACGATTAAGTTAAAAGAGAAAAATTAACACCTTGTACCAACTCAGATTTTTATATGTGTTGACCCCTGATGAAAACCCCGATTAATGCCGAAACTGTGAAAAAAATTCTATGTTTGCAGGTCAGTATTTTGAGTTTGAGTAAATGACAATCAATTAAATCTTTATAAAATGATTAGAAAAGGAAGTTTCAGGAAGTATCCCGTCGTGTTGCTTATGGCGCTGTTTGCTGTTTCACTGAATGCACAGACAAGCCTCGCGGATGTGATCAACGCCTTCAATGCCGGCGCGGAGGAAGTGAATGCCGGAAGTTTCGAGGCCGCCATAGAGAAGTTCGAATCAACCATTGCGCTTGCCGACGAACTGGGAGCCGAGGGAGATGAAATGAAAGCAAATGCACAGGGACAGATCCCGGCACTGCATTATCGTGTGGCCATGGATACCTACAAGGCAAAGGATATTTCCGGTGCCATTACGAAGTTCGAGGCAACGGTCGGGGCATGTGACAAGTACGGGAACGATGACATCAAGGCAAAATCACTTAAATACATTCCCCAGCTGTACAATGCCCAGGGGAATTCACAGGTAAAGAGCGGGGATTTCGATGCCGCGCTTGCCAGTTTCGAAAAAGCCATCGGGTACAAGCCCGATTATGCCCGTGCCGTATACGGGAAGGCCCTTGTTTATAAGAAGCAGGATGATGATGCCAATATGATCGCAACCATGGAAAAAGCGATCGAGGTGGGGACCGCCGCCGGGGATAATAAGACCATCGCGGCTGCCACCAAGACACTGAAAGATCATTACCTGAACACCGGTAAGCTGGCCTTCAAGGCTGAAGATTACGAGGAAGCCATCAGGAATTTTGAAATTTCATATAAATACGATGCCGAAGATGCCGATCCGTATTACCTGACCTGTGTGATTTACGGGAAGCAGTTAGACTTCAAAAAGGCTGTTGAATACGGGCTGAAGGCTGCTCAGTACGAAGAGGAAGCTGATCAGGCGAAGATCTGGTATGAGGTGGGGAATGCGTATATGAGCCTGGTGGAGTACGACAAAGCCTGTGATGCATTCAGCAAGGCGCTTGTCGAGCCGTATCTCAAGACGGTGAAGCATAAGATGGAGAACGTTTTGAATTGTCAGTAGAGGCGAAATCAGTTTGTTCTGAGCCGTTCGCAATACAACTCGCCCCTGCGGGGCTCAAACAGTATTGCTATCTTTTCAGAACAAACTGATTTTCGCTGACACGATATATAGGGAGGGGCTCGACGGGCCCCTTCTTTATTTATACAGAGTTTGTATAGCAAAGTTATTCGTAGTTATCAAAAATATGAATAACTCACAGTAACTTTAATAGAAATGAATCCAGTTGATAATCCATATACTCCTGGTGCAGGGACACCTCCTCCCGAACTGGCCGGCAGAGAAGATATTCTTCAATTAGCAGTTAATACAATAAAACGGACTAAAAGCAATAAAGCTGCTAAAAGTCAACTTCTGCTTGGCTTGAGAGGTGTTGGAAAAACAGTTCTGCTAAACCGAATTTATCAGATAGCTGAATTAGAAGACTGTCAAACAGCAATTTTCGAAGCAGATCCAAACCACACTTTACCCGAATTACTGACTCAACAACGTCATAGGTTGCTTTTAAAACTGGATAGGAGAAAAAAAGCCGGAGAGGATATTCAAAAAGCATTCAATCTTTTAAGAGGATTTGCTAATGCTTTTAAGGTAAAAATCGGAGAATTTGAAGTTGGACTATCAAATGAAATTACAACAGGTGATTTGATGATAGACCTGACAGATCTTTTTGTTTCAATTGGGACAGCGGCAAAAAAAGAAATACAATTGTCGTAATTTTAGTTGACGAACTGCAATATCTGATTCAGAAAGACTTAAGCGCATTGATATTGGCATTGCACAGAATTTCCCAAAACAAGTTACCCTTACTCTTTTTCGGAGCCGGATTACCTCAACTTGCCAAGCTTGCAGGTGAGGCAAAGTCCTATGCTGAACGCTTGTTCGATTATCCTGAAATTGACAAACTTAACCACAAGAGTGCTACACAAGCAATTGTTATACCTGCTCGAGATGAGGGGGTTCTTTATGAGAAAGATGCAATAAAACTCATTTTAGAGGAGACTAATGGTTATCCCTTTTTCCTTCAGGTTTGGGGATCTCATGTTTGGGAGGTGGCACCATCCTCTCCCATTACAGTAGAACACGCTAAAACAGCAACAAATCGCGCGTTAAAAGCTTTAGATAGTGGTTTCTTTAGGGTACGGTATGACCGGCTAACTCCACAGCAACAAGATTATGCACGTGCAATGGCAGAGGTTGGACATCTTCCTGCAAAATCGACACAGATAGCCGAAGAGCTTGGGTTTACTGTAAAACGGGCAGCTCCCATTAGGGATGGATTAATAAAAAAAGGTATGGCTTATAGCCCTGGACGAGGATTAATAAATTTTTCTGTCCCAAAGTTTGATGAATTTCTAAAACGAATAATTTGCAAATAATTCCGACTTTATTAATTTATTGAATGGAGGATATAGGTTAAACAAGCAGATGCGGTTTAATCTATATCTTCCTAAAACTCAGCGTTATTAGGGGTACGGGGGAAAGGGATGACGTCACGGATGTTGCTCATCCCGGTTATAAACAATACCAGCCTTTCGAAGCCCAGCCCGAACCCTGCGTGGGGGGCGGTGCCGAACTTGCGGGTTTCGAGATACCACCAGAAGTCTTTTTTGGGGATGTCCATTTCATCGATCCGCTGCTCGAGCTTTTCGTAGACTTCTTCCCGCTGGCTTCCGCCGATGATCTCGCCGATCCGGGGGAATAGTACATCCATGCCGCGGACGGTCTTTCCGTCATCGTTCTGCTTCATGTAAAAAGCCTTGATGTCTCTGGGATAATCGGTGATAATGACAGGCTTTTTGTAATGCTTTTCTACCAGGTAGCGTTCGTGCTCAGCCTGAAGGTCCTTTCCCCAGCTGACCGGGAACTCCCATTTTTGTCCGGAGGACTCAAGGATCTCGATTGCTTCGGTATAAACAATGCGTTCAAATTCATTTTCAAGAACGAAATTCAATCGCCCGGTTAGTTCTTCGTCATACATCTTTTGCAGGAAATCCAGATCATCCCGGCAGATTTCCAGCACATACCCGATCAGGTACTTTAAGAAATCTTCGGCCAGATCCATGTTATCATCGATCTCGCAAAATGCCATTTCCGGTTCGACCATCCAGAATTCGGCCAGGTGACGCGGGGTGTTGGAGTTTTCGGCCCGGAATGTGGGACCAAAAGTATATATTTTCGAAAGTGCCAGTGCACCCAGTTCCCCTTCAAGCTGCCCCGATACGGTAAGGTTGGTCTCCTTCCCGAAGAAATCTTTTGAGAAATCAATTTCCTTGTCGTCTGTAAGCGGGGGATTGACAGGATCAAGAGTGCTTACCCGGAACATTTCCCCGGCCCCCTCGGCATCCGATCCGGTTATGATGGGGGTGTGCATCCAGAAGAAACCGTTGTCGTTGAAATATTTATGGATGGCATAGGCCAGGTGGTGGCGGATGCGCAGGATAGCGCCAAAGGTGTTGGTGCGGGGCCGCAAATGGGCAATCTCCCGTAAAAATTCCATAGAGTGTCCCTTTTTCTGCAGGGGGTAGGTCGCGGGATCTGCGGGACCGTAAATTTCGATTTCTTTTGCCTGGATCTCGACACTTTGTCCCTTTCCCATGGATTCAACCAGGGTTCCGCTTACTGCAATACAGGCCCCGGTGGTAATCTTTTCGATCATCGCCTCGTCAAAACCCGGTACATCAATGACCACCTGGATATTATTAATGGTACTCCCGTCATTCAATGCTACGAAAGCAATCTGCTTGTTCCCGCGCCTGGTTCTCACCCATCCCTTCAGGAGGAAATCCTTCCCGAATTCCTTTGATACCAATAGGTCCTTGATCTGTGGCCTGTCTGCTTCTTTCATCGGTTGATAAGTTTAATAATTCGCTGAACCTGTGACCAGCCATGGAAATATGAGTATTGCTTTTCCACAGTTATTACAAAGTTATGCTGAAAATGAAGTACAAAAATAATGTTTTTATTGATGTATGGAGCAGATCCCGAAATTCTGCCCTGGCGCAGGCCGGGGTTCGGGATGACATAATGGATGATTTTACAAAACAAAAACTTTAATGTAAATTTATTGGTTAATTGATCAGTTTAAAAGATGGAGAAGAACCGGAATACCCTTTTTGTGACATGGGATAATACCGAATTGTCTGAGAGTGCCCTGCAGCACGCACTCCGGATTGCCCGTTACATGGATAACCAGATCCGCCTGGTGCATATTGTGGACCACACTGACGGCAAGGCATCAATGGACAGGATCACCGCAGAATTTCAGAAGCAGGTCGAGGAACAAAGCCGCATGCATGATTTCGACCTCCAGGGGATCGTGCTGACGGGCAGCATTTTCAGGGAGATCGCATCCTACGCAAACGACTCGGATGCCCTGATGGTGATCATGGGAACCCACGGCAGGAAGGGCCTGCAGAAGATTACCGGAAGCCGGGCCCTGAAGGTGATCGTGGGCTCCACCGTGCCCTTTTTGGTGATCCAGGATAAGCCTGATACGGACGAACGCTTCAACAGCATTGTATTTCCCATTGATTTCAGATCCGAGAACAAGGAAAAACTGCAGTGGGCCATCTACCTGGGGAAATACTTCGACAGCAAGGTTTACTTGTTTAAGTCACCGGTAAAAGACAAGGGACTGAAAAAGAAAGTAAACATAAACCTTACTTTTGCGGTTAAGTTCCTCATCCAAAACAACCTTGATTACGAGATACATACAGCGAAAAAGTCCTCCAGTCTGGCCAGGGAGACTATTGATTTTGCGAAGGAGAAAAATGCGGACCTGATCCTGATCACCACGACCAAGAACATCGGCATCGCCGATTACATGCTGGGGGCCGCTGAACAGCAGATCATTGCCAATACTTCCAAGATCCCTGTCATGTGCGTGAATCCGCGCGCAGCCATCGTTCACATGAGTCAGTTCATGTGGGGTGCAAGATCCTATTAAAAAATTTTCTTCATTCTTGTAATTTTCGTATATTTCTATTGTGTTTACAGATAGTTTGTGAGATTATGCTGAAGCAGAGATTATCGCAGAAGTTATTGCAGAAACTGTCCCCGCAGCAGATCCAGATGATCAAGTTGCTCGAGATCCCTACGATACAGCTTGAACAACGTATCAAGAAGGAGCTGGAAGAGAATCCTGTGCTTGAAGAAGGAGCAGCGGAAAAGGAATCAGCGGATCAGGAGGGACTTGAGGAGGAGATTGGGAAGGAGAACGAGATAGACACGGACCGGGATGAGTTTTCTGTCGAGGATTACATAAACGATGAGGATATTCCAAACTATCGACTGGCAACGAAGAATTATTCAAAAGACGACCGAAAGGATGAAATCCCTTTTTCAGGAGGCATTTCTTTTCATGAACACCTGGAAACTCAACTGGGACTGAGAGACCTTACCGAGGAACAGGAAGCACTGGCGCATTATATCCTGGGGAATATTGACGAAGACGGGTACCTGAGAAGGAAACTGACCGCCATTGTCGATGACCTGGCATTCTCGATGAATGTCATCACAACCGAGGACAAGCTTCATGAGATACTGAAGGTGATCCAGGATTTTGATCCAATCGGTGTAGGGGGCAGAGACCTGCAGGAATGCCTGCTGCTGCAGATCGAGGTCAAGGACCAGAACGTGCCCGGGATCGCCCTGGCACGTAAGATCCTGAAATACTACTTCGGTGAGTTCACCAAAAAGCATTACGAGAAAATCATAAACCGCCTGAATATAACCGAGGAGCAGCTGAAAGAGTCTCTGGATGAGATACTGAAGCTGAATCCCAAACCCGGAAGCTCCTTCAGCGATCCACAGAATAAAAACATTCAGCATATCATTCCGGATTTCACCCTTGACAACAACGAAGGGGAACTGCAGATGAGCCTGAATGCCCGCAACGTACCCGAACTGAGAA
Source organism: Bacteroides sp. (assembly GCA_030592145.1). Classification (GTDB taxonomy): domain Bacteria; phylum Bacteroidota; class Bacteroidia; order Bacteroidales; family SM23-62; genus SM23-62. Next base: position 5,417 of record JAUVKJ010000009.1, on the reverse strand, counting down.
TCAGCCATACCTATAGCGAGATGCTACAGTCCTATTCGGCAAGCAAGAATAATGCTACCCGGGAACAGAAGAATGCAATCACCTTTGTAAAACAAAAACTCGATTCGGCCAAGTGGTTTATCGATTCCATACGGCAGCGGCAGAATACCCTTATACTGACCATGAATGCCATCATCAACTACCAATATAAGTATTTCCTGGAAGGGGATGAGAAGCTCTTGAAACCAATGATCCTGAAAGATATTGCGGAGATCACCGGACTAGACATCTCAACCATCTCAAGGGTGGCCAACAGCAAGTACATACAGACCCATTTTGGCATATTGCCGCTGAAATATTTCTTTTCCGAAGGCTTACAGACTGACTCCGGTGAGGAGGTTTCGACCCGGGAGATCAAGAAGATCCTCGAGGAGTGCATCGCCGGGGAGGAAAAACGCAAACCCCTGACCGATGAATGCCTGGCGGAGATACTCCGGGAGAAGGGGTACCATATCGCCCGCCGCACCGTAGCCAAATACAGAGAGCAGCTAAACATTCCCGTTGCACGTCTTCGCAAAGAACTGTAAACGGAGATTGGAACCAGCTAAACCTTTCAGTAATATTTTGTTAAAATGATTAGTTTAGTTGTATTAAATATTTTCAATCAGTTCATTTCTGATTAATTTCCATGCAAGTCGAAATTCAAAATCTTCATGAGGTCTCAATAGAGCTTTCGTATCACCTAAAAATTCTGAATCCTGCATTTTAGCTTCCATATTCTGTAGAAACTGTTTTCTCGTTGGTGGTTTAGTGATTGAAAAACCAATATATTCTCTATAACTTCTAAGCAATTTATCAATATCGACTTTTGTGTTCACAATACCTTTATAAAGATCATAAAGGTCTCTTCCCTTGCGGCGCTGGTATAATGCTCTTAGTTTGGTGCCTAATAGTTCTTCGAGTTCATAGGTTTTTATTTTGCAATGTCCTTTAAACCATGAAGATTGAACTTCAAAGTCCATTTCTTTATACCCTAAAACCGTAAAATGCTCCCTGCAGTTGATTTCAATTTTCAGTTTTAAACTTAATTCCGGAATGAATTCTGAAGCATATTTGAAAATCAGGGTATTGTTGATAGCTTTTTGTTTAACTACAGGGTTCCCAAGGAAAGATAAGCATTCATATAAGCTGTCGATGGCTTCTTTAATGGGTTTTGCTTCAATCTGTACCAGATCAATATCCTCAGAATACCGTGATTGAGGAGAAAAACACAACTTATGGATGGCGGTTCCTCACCGGAGGGCCATGTTTGTCTTCAAATATGGATGATTGAATATCTCTGTCAAGGACCGGCATATGATCAGATCCTGTTCAACCATGTCGGAATCCCTCCAGGGGACCTGTAGACTCCATTCTTGTATAAAAGCTTGTGGTATCACTGGTCAATTTCAATTTCTGTGTTAATAATCAGATTCCACTTTTTGTCGGTCTTGTAACCCCCTACCCCTTTGCCTGACTTTAAAGGCATTCTTGTCAATGATCCATGGATCATACTAACATCTACAAACAACTTATCTCCAAGATATGGCTTTAATGAATAGTTCTCTAGAATATAGCCTAGACGTTGAAGGAAAGTTACAGGTGTTTCCAATATGAGATCGTCTGAAAAGTACTGTGCTTCCATTGACTCAGACAGTTCATTTATTACAGTTGCCGCTCTGTTTAACCCTCCGATATGGTTCTGATACCGGATCAGATCAATTGCTGTTAGTTCCGGAGATGACACCTTGATATAACCGGTTTCAACTTTGCGTGATATCAGAAACTTAACAGGAACATCGATTCTGCTGATGAAATTGATCTTAATTCCTCTTTTGGTTGTTTGATGCAGTTGAGGCAGGCCTGTAACAACAAAAAATTCCTGGGGATGTTGGTGAGCTGATCCGTGCAATAACGCAGCACTTAAAAGGCCGACATAATAAGAACGTTCCAGGTATTCCATCAAAGGATCAATAAAAAGAATGGGAGAAACAATTCCTTTACTGTAGTTTTCTGGCCTTAGAATCACATAAAAACCTCTATATACAGATACCGCCTTTCTTTTCTGAACCAGTCTTCTTAGAGCGGAAATCAAAGCCTGTTCATCGATATCTTTAAATTCTTTCCGGAGCTGTTTCCAGCTAAATGTATTTTTCCCCTTGGCCAGTAAACCTTCGGTCCAAATGATTAAGTAATTTCTTTGCCGTTTCCTTGTCATTAATCATGATCTTTATTATGTAAATATAGTTATATATTGACCAAATACACAAAATAGAGCACAATATTTTCATTTTGTTAAATCTAAAGGATAGCACTGGTAATACTGCGAAATCAATATATACTACGATTCAAGAATTATGCGGAGACAAATACCCATGGCCCCTTCCGCAAGGAACTTTAAAAATTGATTATCTTTAGCCCGCCGAATCTTGCACGTCCCTCATAATGGAGAAGATCTCAAAGGCCATATCCTACCTGTTTCATCCGCTGCTGATCCCTTCACTTGGAATGCTGGTGTTGTTCAATTCCGGCACTTACCTTTCCTACCTGCCGCCTGATATGAAAAAATGGATGCTCGTGATCGTTTTTCTTTGTACCTACGTGGTTCCCCTGGCATTCATTCCTTTCTTTCTGTACCAGAGGGTGATCATGAACATACAGATGAACTCCCGGAGGGAACGTTATGTTCCACTGGTCATCAGCTTTGTCCTGTATACGTTTTGTTTTTACCTGATCCGGCGGATTTCCATTCCACATATGTACCATTCCTTCATTCTGAGCAGCCTGCTTTCTATCCTGGCAATCATGCTGATCAATCTCAGGTACAAGATCAGTATACATATGGCGGGGGTTGGGGGACTCGTAGCCCTTGTCGGGTTCCTGGCATTTTACCTGAAGGTTGACCTGCAGTTTTACCTGGGGGTCTCGGTTCTGCTCGCGGGACTGATAGGTACGGCAAGGATTTTTCTCAAAGCCCATACTCCGGGCGAAGTTTACGCAGGTTTTCTTACCGGGTTCACTGTTGTATTGCTGACGCTGGCTTTATATTAGATCGAAAATTCAGACCGGATAAATCCAAAAAGATTAAAGTTCCTTTAGCAAATCAACAAAGCGTTCCGGAGTGATCTCGATCTCTCTTAATATCTGGCGGGTTAAGGAGCGCCCTAACTCCTGGTTTCCATGGTGGGGCAAAGTTGTGTACCTGCCATCCGGGTGACGATAAAACACATGACTGCCACTTTGACGTTTGGCTTTAAAGCCTAAAGAGATTAACAGCTTTTCAAGGGTCTTTACCTTTACGACAGGCAGCCTGCTGCTCATATAGCAACTGATATTTGTTGAAAGCCTACAAAATCAGGAAGATCCCTGATCTCATCCTCACTAATCTCTTGCAAGCATAATTGAACAACATCCTGAAGATTTTTATATACCTCATCCAGTGTCGGGGCCTGAGTATGTGCTCCCGGCAGGCCAGGGACAATACCAATATATTGGTTCACTTCACTATCCCAGGTTATTCCGGCGGTGAACTTGTAATTTCTCATGGCTGTCATTTTATGCAAATATAAAGATTATTAATGGGTATGTTGATTTTGTCAAGCTAAATCCCATCAAGTTCTGACTGGAAGAAATCTTCTTTCGGTAAATTGAATTGGGGTTTGAATTCACTCAGATTTTCGAGTGCCGATTCAATGTCAAGCTCATCCTGGCTGCAGGTCAGGAATACGCCTTTTCCGGCCAGGTACCCTGCAAGGTATTCCTGCTCGGTCTGCCCGGGGGTGGGGATGATCAGCGCCTTTTTTTGCATTAAGGCCAGGTCCATGATTCCGGTATACCCTGCCCTGCAAATTACATTTTCAGTTGAAAGCAGCAGGTTTCGGAGTTTTGCGGCAGGAAGATGACTGTACATGGTCACCGTTGAGGTCAGATCAACCCGCTTGAGCTTGCCTGGCAATCCCTGCAGGATAATGCAACGGACATCCAGGCTAAAAACCTGTTTCAGCACGATTTTTTGCAGCTTGCTTCGCTGGGGCTCGGGACCCGAAAGGAGAATCACCAGGTCTACCGGTTTGGCGGAAGATTGGACGGGCTGACCGGAAGCAGAGCCGGAAGCTGAAACACCGAAAAATGAACCGGACGAAGAATCACCTGAAGCCGGACTATCAGAAGACGATCCGGTAGCTGATCCGGAAGTGCCCCCGGTCGTCGCATTGCCAGGAGGGGTAGCAGATAAACCGGCTGCTGTGCCTCCAGGCCCGGTAAACCTTGAAAGTGCCCCGATGAACACGGCATTCCGGGGAAGGGGATAACGGTGGGAAAGATCACCGGAAAGATTCGAAGTTCCCGGGTAATCCGGGATCCAGCAGCGGTCGAACTTCCCAATGAAAGCCCTGAGCACCAGGTAAGCGGGGTATTCAAGGATCATGGTGAAACCCGGCAAGCGGATGCTGAGCTGGTGGGTGATAACGATGCTCCGGACCCTGCGGTTCCACAAACCGAACCGGTTGTCGGAGATGACCACGCCAGGATTTATCTGCCGGATAATACGCCCCAGCCTGTAATGCTCAGCAAAGATCTCATGTAGTAAGAACGGAGAAAGCAGGGTGATTTTCAGCCAGGCCGGCAGGTGACTGGAATACCGTACCCTGATGAGAGACCGGAAACGGATGATCTCCAATTCCGGGAACTCAGCTTCAAGCAGATCAAGCGGAGCCCCGTCACCGGCCAGGATCACCTCGTGCCCCACATCCACCAGGCGTTGTATTACCGCTACATCCCGGACCGCATGACCGAGTCCCCAGTTCAGGGGACAAACAAGTATTCTCGTTTCTCTCATTATATGCAAACACAAAGTTATTACATATCCAGTAGAATTAATATCGATTCACTCTGAGTAATGGAATGCCCTAGCCATTAATTCCTGCTCCGATCTGGATATACCAATGTTTTCAGCAACCTTTCTCCATTTTTGTTCCCAGGCACCAATATCTTTTACATCTCCACGGCTGGGGAATTTAGCTATCCATAATTGATTGTGGCTGTCCAGCACCCCTGCCTTGGGACGGGAACCGCCCAGGGAAGATCCGGGATCCACTAGCTGATTCAGCCATTGGAGATATTCGGGATGATCAACAGCGTTATCCGCTTCCAGTCTGAGACTGATTTGTTCCAGTTCCCGTAAGAAGGCCCACGGTGGAGAAGCATGTTTAATATTATCATTCAGAAATGGCCCATCCGGATCCTGTTTGAACCTGAGTGCACCCATCCGGTGGCCGTCAAATACGCCTGATAATTCACCCATCATAATGGGATGGTCCATTCCATCCCAATGCGCGTAGACCAGAATCTCCCGCCGTTTGTTATTCATCTTCTTTTCGAAGCTCTTTTCCCGGTTATTA
>JAUVKJ010000017.1 GCA_030592145.1 Bacteroides sp. | reverse complement strand
TCAGGGGCACGCTGAAGGAGGTACTGGAACAGATTCAGGAGCGTGAAATAAAAGGCGAATGCATCATCCTTGTAGGAGGAAGGTCCTGAACTGTACGTTTTCGAACACCGCCATGCTTCAAAACCGTTCACCTGATCCTGTTTTTTAAATACTCGCCTAATTGTATTCATTTCATTTCCTGGAACTTACAGAGTTTGGCACAATAGATGGATTCAGTATACCGTACCATCAATAACGGAGGATGAAAAATGAAAACAATTGCGAAAACCCTGGCCATCCTGAGTGTTTTGCTGACAGGCAGCCTGATGCTGACGGGACAAAAAACCCTGCTTATAAAGGATACAGAGCCGCTGATGGCATTTGTTCCCGATATTAAAGATGAAGTCGAACTGAGTGCCGAATACAATAAGGTACAGCTTGAAAATTGGATGATTGACAGGATTCAGTGGGAAGCTGCCGGAAACACAAGGCTTGCTTCTGTATTACGGGAGGAAACGGAAGACAGGTTAGTAATGGAGGACTGGATGGTGCAGCCGTTTGCCCCTGGCAGGGATAAGCTCAGCGAACTGGTAAAAGCTGAAAAGGAAGTCCCCCTTCAATTCCATCCCTGGATGATCTGCTGTGCTGACTGGAAGATTGTGCACTTGTAATCAAAAAACTATCTTTGGTGGTTCAATTCAGAACCACATTGAAAAAATATTCTCACATATTCTTCGACCTGGACCGGACCCTCTGGGATTTTGACAAAAATTCCAGGGAGACCCTCACAGAGCTTTTTTTCCGGCATAATCTTGAGGCCTCCATAGATAAGCCCGAAGATTTCGTTGACACCTACCATGAGATAAATCTGCAGTTGTGGGATCTGTACCGAAGGGGACAGATGACCAAGGATGTTCTTCGTGTAAAACGTTTCAAAATGAGTTTTGAGCATTTCGGGATACGGGACGATACCCTGGTTGCAAATTTCGGTGATAAATACCTGGAGATCAGTCCCACGAAAACCCTCCTGGTTCCATACACCAAAGAGATCCTCAATTATCTTTACGGGCGTTACGACCTCCACATTATTACCAACGGTTTCCTGAACACCCAACAGGTCAAAATGAAGAATTGCGGGCTGGATAAATACTTTAAAAGCCTGACTGCCTCTGAAATGGTCGGCCATAATAAACCGCGCCCCGAGATCTTTCAGCATGCCCTGAGCGCAGTGCATGCCCGCAAGAAAGAAAGCATTATGATCGGGGATGATCTGGAGGTGGATGTGCTCGGAGCCAGGCAGTTCGGAATTGACCAGGTATTTCTGAACCGTGACAGGCTTGTACACAACGAAGCTATAACCCATGAGATCAAATCCCTGGAAAAGCTCGGGGAAATCCTGTAAACAAGAAAACTCAGTGTTTGATCCGCTCCCCTAGTAGGGAGGATCATCATTGACCCCTTCCTGGTTCATCTTCGAGCCGATGGTGACAGACCCGTTCAGATCATCCCCCGGAAAGGGCTTAAGGGTATCCAGCTCCACGAACTTGGCCGATTCTTCCTTGAACTTCAGCTGTATATCGCCAATGGGGCCGTTCCTGTGCTTGGAAAGAATGATCTCGGCAATGCCCACCAGAGAATTTCCCTTTTCATCCTCATAGAGGTCATATTTTTCGGGCCGGTGGATAAAGATCACCAGGTCTGCATCCTGTTCGATAGCACCGGACTCCCTCAGGTCGGACAGCTGCGGACGCTTGTTGCCGCCTCTGAGCTCTACGGACCGGTTCAGCTGTGAAAGTGCTACAACAGGGATATCCAGCTCCTTGGCAATGGATTTCAGGGAGCGGGAAATGGTACTGACCTCCTGTTCCCTGCTCCCCCTGGAATCGCCCGTTCCGGACATCAGCTGCAGGTAATCCACGAATACCATCTCGATCTGGTGCTGCATCTTCAGGCGGCGGCACTTGGCCCGGAGTTCAAATATGGAAATGGCCGGTGTATCATCGATGAAGATCGGCGCTTCAACCAGACTTTTGATCTTGTAATCCAGCTGTTTCCATTCGAACTCTTCAAGCCGCCCGTTGCGGATCCTGTCAGAGGGAAGCTCCGTTTCCGATACTATAAGCCGGTTTACCAGCTGTATGGAAGACATCTCGAGGGAGAAAAAGGCAATTGGCCGTTTGTGCTCAACGGCTATGTCTCTGGCCATAGAAAGGGCAAAGGCGGTTTTACCCATGGAAGGCCGGCCAGCAACAATGATCAGATCTGACCGCTGCCAGCCGGAAGTCAGGCGGTCAAGTCTCGTAAAACCTGAAGGGACCCCGCTCAGATGATCTTCCCTTTTGGCGGCCTCTTCGATCTGGTGGATGGCGTCCTTAATAAGCACATTGATCCTGGCCGTTTCCCTTTTGATATTCCCCTCGGCAATTTCAAAGAGGTCGGACTCTGCCTGGTCAAGCAGGTCATCAACATCCATGGTCTCATCAAATGCTTTGCGCTGGATATCCGATGAAACCCTTATCAGTTCACGCTGAATATACTTCTGCTGGATAATCCGTGCATGGAACTCCAGGTGTGCTGCCGAAGCCACCTTGCTTGTAAGCTGGGTGATGTACAGTGGGCCCCCGACCTCCTCGAGCGACTTCTGCTTCTTCAATTCTTCCGTTACCGTAAGTATATCAATGGCTTTCTCATTCATGGAGAGATCGAGGATAGCCTTATATATCTTCTGGTGTGAGTCCTTGTAGAAACTTGCCGGCTTGAGAATATCGAGCACAGACAACACTGCATCCTTCTCGAGCATGATAGCTCCCAGTACGGCCTCCTCCAGGTCGACAGCCTGGGGGGGCAGTTTTCCGTATTCTATGTTCAGGTTGCCAAATTTTGACGGTGTCTGCGGGTTGCTTTTCAGGGCCATAATTTTATTCAGAATTAGGAATTCAAAGGTAGGAAATGAACATGCTTTTCCGGCTCCCTGCACAAGTCCATTTTTAAACATCATCCGGCATCTTATTAACTCGGGCTGTTAACAATTTATGTGTACCTTTAATGACCGCATTTTCAGGCGGCCAACAGGCACAGGAAATGATAAAATTGTTAATAACCTCTTTGCAATGCTCGTTTTCCCGAATGCCAAGATCAATATAGGTTTGAAGATCTTGCGCAAGCGTCCGGACGGATATCATGATCTTGAATCTGTTTTCTACCCTGTGCAGCTCACAGACATGTTAGAGATCCTTCCAGGGGTTCCGGGACTTAATGGCAATACCCCTGCAATCTATGTCAGTGGACTGCAGGCACCGGCTTCCGGTGAGAACCTCTGCTGGAAGGCTGTGGAGTTGTTCCGGGAGCGGCAGGGAACCCCGCATATCCGGCTGTACCTTCACAAAAAGATACCGATGGAGTCCGGACTTGGGGGAGGTTCTTCCGATGCTTCTTTCACCTTGCTGGCACTGAATGAAATGTTCGGCTGCGGACTGAAAGAGGATATGCTGAAACAATATGCCTCGGAACTCGGATCTGACTGCCCGTTCTTTATCAGCAATCGTCCCAGCCTGGTAAGCGGAAGGGGAAATATCATAGAAACGTTCCCTCTCAGCCTGGGCGGGTACCACCTGGTCCTGGTTTTTCCCGGGGTGGCTGTCCCGACATCCTTAGCCTACCGGATGGTTAGTCCCTCTGAAAATGGCCCATCTTTAAGAGACATCCTGCAGGTTGAGCCTGAACAATGGAAAGGCAAGGTATGCAACCGGTTTGAAGAAGCGGTATTTGCTAAATATCCTGAAATCGGGAGAATAAAAGAGAGTCTGTACAGGTCAGGAGCGGTCTATGCCTCCATGTCGGGCAGCGGTTCTGCCGTATACGGGATATTTCGTTCAAGTCCCACACTATCACAGGACCTGCATGGATATAATACCTATGCAGAAGAGATGGTTTAATCCCCCCCTGAAGAACTACTTAAGTTCCAGCATCAGGAAGTTCCTGGGTATCTTTTCCCCCTCCCTTACATAGATTTTTTTAACCGTACCACCGGTATGGAAAATGATCCTGTTCTTCATTTTCATTGCCTCGAGAATAAGCATCTGCCCCCCCTTGCTGACCTCCTGCCCCTCCTTCACAAAAAGCTTTACGACGGTTCCGGCAATGCCGGAGGTGATCTTCCGGGGATCGGGACTCTCCCATGCCTTGCGGTCCTCGAATTTCTTATTCAGCCGGGTCCGGTATTTTGTCCCGTCAATAACCAGGGATTTACAACGTATTTTACCGTTCCCGTTCAACCCGGCAGATACTTCGGAATTATCGTTCTTTACGGTCTTGCCCCCGGTTGATTTTGGCTCCGGTGCAGATGTCTTACTTGATTTTGCCATGATCTCCTGGTTTAGAAAGGTGGAATTCCATGTTTCTTCTTGGGCAGGTAAACGGCCTTGTTCTCCGAAACCTCGATGGCATGGAGCAGTATCTTCCGTGTCTCCTTTGGTTCGATCACCGAATCAATATATCCTTTTGCAGCCGCTACATAGGGATTGGCGAACTTGTCCTTATATTCCTTGATCTTCTGCTTCCGTACCTTTTCAGGATCTTCCGCAGAGGCAATCTCTTTGCGGAAAATAATATTGGCTGCACCCTCAGGTCCCATGACAGCAATCTCAGCGCCCGGCCATGCGAACACGAAGTCGGCCCGAAGGTGCCTTGAGCCCATTGCGATGTAACCTCCACCATAGGCTTTTCTGAGTATAACGGTCATTTTTTGCACGGTTGCTTCGGAATAGGCATACAGTACCTTGGCCCCGTGACGAATTACACCTGCATGCTCCTGGTCGACACCCGGCAGGTACCCGGGAAGGTCGACGAGGGTCACGATCGGAATATTGAAGGCATCGCAGAACCGGATGAAACGGGCTGCCTTGTCAGATGAATCCACATCCAGAACACCAGCCAGCACCAGGGGCTGGTTGCAAACGAAACCAATGGTCTCTCCCCCCATCCTGCCAAACCCGATGACCATATTCTCTGCCCACAACTCCTGTACTTCAAAAAAGTCCGAATCATCAACGATGGCCCGGATAACATTACGCACATCATAGGGCTGTTTGGGATCACCCGGAACAATATCTTCAATCTGGTAATCTGCAGAGGGTTCCTTGGGTGGAAATTTCTTGGCTTTCCTCAGGTTGCTCCAGGGAATGAATGAGATCAGCTTCTTGATCTGTTCAATGCATTCTGCTTCGCTGCTGGCATAAAAATGGGCATTGCCCGTAATTTCGCTGTGTACCCTGGCACCCCCCAGGTCCTCCATGGATATCTCTTCTCCAAGTACGGTCTTTATTACCTCGGGACCCGTGATGAACATCTTTGAGATCTTGTCGACGACAAATACGAAATCCGTAAGGGCAGGAGAATAGACAGCTCCCCCGGCACAGGGCCCCAGGATAACGGAGATCTGTGGTATGACACCCGAGGAAAGGGTGTTCCGGAAAAAAATCTCTCCATATCCCGCGAGTGAGCTTACACCTTCCTGTATCCTGGCTCCCCCGGAATCATTAATCCCGATCAGGGGCATTTTCATTTTCAGTGCATGGTCCATGATCTTGGTGATCTTCCTGGCGTGCATATTTCCGAGAGATCCCCCGGCCACGGTGAAATCCTGTGCATAAATACAGATGGAGGCTCCATAAATACTTCCCGTTCCGATAATGACACCGTCTCCAGCCAGGGTCTTCTTGTCCATGTCAAAATCCTTGGCTTCATGCTCTGCAAACATGTCATATTCGGTGAAAGTCTCTTTGTCAAGCAAGCTGATGATCCTGTCCCTGGCAGTCATTTTACCCATGGCTACCTGCTTTTCTACGGCCGCATCTCCGCCGCCTTTCAGGACCTCTTCACGCTTCTTCTTAAGCTCCTGAATTTTTCTTTTTAAAGGCATATTTTTATAGTATTAATGGTTGGATAATATGGGCTACAACGTTACGAAATCCCCGTAGATTAAAAAAATTTTTCGTGCATATAATGGAGATTGAAATGTGCTCCACGAAGAGATCATTTCGGGGCCATCCGGTACAGGATAACGGCGACGATTGCATAAAAAACATTCGGCATCCAGACCGCCACGAAAGGACTCAGGCTGCCTCCAATGGCAAACTGGGATGAGAACTGCATAAACAGGAGGTAGGAGAAGGCCACCGCCAGTCCGATGCCCAGCTGCATCCCAATGCCCCCTTTCACCTTTTTGGAGGATACGGAGACCCCGATCAGGGTCAGGATGAAGGCGGAGAAAGGAAAGGCATACCTCTTGTTCTTTTCAATCTGGTAAGCCTTTACATTTGATTCCCCCAGCATTTTCAACTGTTCAATATAATCTGTCAGCTCGCGAATGTTCATGGTTTCCATGAAGTTCAGCCTGCGTTTGAAATCGCCCGGATGAAGTGCCAGGCTTGTATCGATCCGGGTTCCCTTTGTAACTTTTTCCTTGTATTCCCCGATCTCCCTGATGTAGTAATTCCGGATCGTCCATTTGCCAATGGTGGAGTCCCACTTCACATAATCTGACATCAGTTTGGAAACCAGCTTCCCGTCCTCGTATTTTTCCATAGAGAAACGGTGTCCAAGGTCGGAAATCGTACTGTAGGACTCCATATAGATATATACCCCGGGTTCAATCTGCCGGTGGATATTGCGCTCGGTCACGCGCATGGGTATTGCATGGTAATAGGTCTCCTCGAACTCAAGACGGACCCGGTTTGCATTGGGTATTACATAGTCGCTCAGCACAAAGGAAAACAGGGCAATCACGGTGGCAGAGACGAAGTAGGGCAATAAAATGCGGTTAAAGCTCATCCCGCTGGTGATGATGGCGATAAACTCGGTACGGTAAGCCATCCTTGAAGTAAAGTATATGACCGAAACAAAGGTGAACAGGGAACTGAAGAGCACCGCGAAGTATGGGATGAAATTCAGGTAATACTTTGTCAGGATATCATAAAGCCTGGCATCATGATCAAGAAAATTGTCGATCTTCTCTGAAAAATCGAAAATGACGGCAATCGAGAGGATCAGGGCAATGGAGAAGAAGAAGGTGCCCAGAAACTGCTTGACAATGTAAATGTCGATGATTGTGATACCCAGTTTTCTTCTCATAAACGGCAGCAAAGTTTGATTACCATTTCATTCTTCCAGGCAGCAAAGTTTCCTCCCCGGATCTGTCTCCTGGCTTCCTCCATCAACCATAGATAAAACCTCAGGTTGTGCAGGCTGGCCATCTGCGCACCCAGCATCTCACCGGAGATTATAAGATGACGTAAATAGGCCCTTGAATATTGTTGGTCAACATATGAATCGCCATCGGGATCTATAGCCGAGAAATCATTCTTCCATTTCTCGTTTTTTATATTGATGATCCCTTCCCTTGTGAACAGCTGCCCATTCCTGCCGTTCCTTGTGGGCATGACACAATCAAACATATCCACTCCCCTGGCAATTGCCTCCAGGATATTCACCGGGGTGCCCACGCCCATCAGGTACCTGGGCTTTTCCACCGGCAGGATTTCGTTCACCACATCAATCATTTCATACATTAGTTCTTCCGGTTCCCCCACGGAGAGTCCCCCGATGGCATTCCCGTCCATACCAGCCCCGGATATTTTCAGGGCGGATTGTTTGCGCAGGTCGGCATAGGTGCCCCCCTGTACGATCGGGAACCAGCTCTGAGAGAACCCGCAGGAGGGTTCGGTTTCAAGATAGCGCTCCCTACCCCTGTCGAGCCAGGCATGGGTCAGCTCCATAGAATTGCGGACATATTCATATTCGCAGGGCCATGGTGTGCATTCATCAAAGGCCATGATGATATCGGCTCCGATCGTACGCTGGATATCGACGACATTCTCAGGTGTGAAGGTATGCTTCGTACCGTCGATATGGGACCGGAATACGGCCCCCTCCGGCGTAAGCTTACGCTGCTCTGACAAGGAAAAGACCTGGTAGCCCCCGCTGTCGGTCAACACGGCCCCGTCCCATTGAATGAAACTATGTATCCCACCGGCCTTGCCGATCACATCAATCCCGGGCCTGAGGAACAGGTGGTATGTATTACCGAGGATGACCGGGGCTCTCACATCATTCTTCAGGTCTCCCTGGTGTACCCCTTTTACGGTTCCGGTCGTGCCCACCGGCATGAAGATGGGTGTGGGAATGCTTCCGTGATCTGTTTCGAAAACACCCGTTCTCGCTTTCGTTCCGGGATCGGAATGCAAAATCTTAAACCTCATGTGTGCAGAATTAGCGTAAATATAAAGATATTTGTACGGATAAATCTCAGAAAATTGAACATGGCAATATATCCTGTTGCTTTCCAGGTGATGATCGCCGTTTTCGGCGGAAGTTTCATCCTGCAGATGATTTACTGGTGGATGGTTCATGCAAGGCTTGTCTTCTATAAACCCGGCCGTTCCGCCATTAAAAGATCTCCTGTATCTGTCGTCATCTGTGCCAAAAACGAGGAGGAGAACCTGAAAGCTAACCTGCCTTCTGTACTGGAACAGGATTATCCCGCATACGAGGTAATCGTCGTAAATGACGCATCATCGGATAAAAGCGGGGATGTGCTGAGGGATCTTCAGCAGAAATATCCCCATCTGCGCACCAGTAGTATAAAAGAGAATATGCATATCAGCAGAGGAAAGAAGCTGGCTCTGACTGTGGGACTCAAAGCCGCGAAATACGACTGGGTTCTGCTCACCGACGCAGATTGCAGTGTAGCGGGAAACAAATGGCTCTGCACCATGCAGCGAAATTTCAGGAAAAAGGCCGGGATCGTCCTTGGATATGGCGCGTACCGGAGAGAAAAAGGCATTCTGAACCTGGTCATTCGCTACGATGCATTTTTCATTGCCCTCCAGTACCTGGGCTTTACCCTGGCCGGGGTCCCCTACATGGGTGTCGGCAGAAACCTGGCCTACCGCAAGGAGCTTTTCTTCCGAAACAAAGGTTTTGCTTCTCATTATGAGCTGACATCCGGGGATGATGATCTTTTTATCAATGAGGTAGCCCGCGGCAAGAGTACCAGGATCGAGATCAGGCCGGAGTCCCATACCCTTTCAAACGCAGAAAAGACATGGAAGGGCTGGTATTATCAGAAAAAAAGGCATCTGAGCACCGGACCCCGTTACAGGCCGGCAAGCAAACTCCTTCTGGGAACGGAGATCCTCAGCCGGCTGCTGTTCTATCTGTCTTTCATTTCCCTGCTGGCCTTTAATTTCCTGGTCCCCCTGGTACTCGGGATCTTTCTCGTCAGAATGTTATCAACAACTGTTATTATCAAATTGGCAATGACCCGTTTGAATGAAAAGTATTTATTGCTAATTTCGCCCTTATTGGATTTTGCCCTTCCCTGGGTACACATCTGGATGGCCTTCAGCAATTACGTTGCACTAAAAAGAGCGAGATGGAAATAAGTCCGAATCTTTCTGAGAAAGCACAACATGATTTTCTTCTCGTTCAAAAGGCCCGGGAGGGGGACCAGAAGGCGTATGCAGAACTACTTGGAAGATACCGTGACGCCATTTATTTCATGCTGCTGAAAATGGTCAACAATCCCGTCGATGCGGAGGATCTCACCATTGAGGCATTCGGGAAGGCCTTCAAGAACATTACACAGTACACACCCAATTTTGCCTTCAGCACCTGGCTGTTTAAGATTGCCACGAACAACTGCATTGATTTTATACGGAAAAAACGAGCCTCAACCATATCGATCGACCAGTCAGGCGATAATCCGGATACAACTTCGGTCACCATACTATCCGATACGCCAGATCCGGAAGCCCACCTTATCAACAACCAGAAGATCAAACTCCTGAGAGAAGTTGTAAACAAACTTAAACCCAGGTACCGGTCGCTGGTTGAACTGAGGTATTTCAAGGAGTACTCATACGAAGAGATCTCCCAGGAGCTCGACCTGCCGCTCGGAACCGTGAAGGCCCAGCTGTTCAGGGCCAGGGAACTGCTTTACAATATTCTGAAAAGTACCAATCCCAACATGTAGGTACATGCCTTATTCCTGATGGAGATACTCCTCAAATACTTCCCGGGTCTGAGTCCCCTTCAACAGGAACAATACCTTCGGCTGAATGATCTGGTGGTTTACTGGAACGAGCACATAAACCTGGTCTCGAGAAAGGACATTGAATACCTTCCCGTCCGGCATATCCTGCATTCCCTCGGCATTGCAATACACATCCGGTTCGATCCCTCAGATACCGTTCTGGACGTGGGCACCGGAGGGGGGTTCCCGGGACTCCCCCTTGCCATCATGTTCCCTGAAACCAGGTTCACACTGATCGATTCTATCGGAAAGAAGGTTCATGCAGTCAGCGAAATGTCCCGGAGTCTGGAGCTTCACAATGTACAATGCATACAGGTCAGAGCTGAAAACTACCGTGAAAAAACGCAGTATGTGGTCAGCAGGGCGGTATGTGGGTTGAACCGGTTTACGGAATGGGTCAGGGATAAGCTGGTGGAGATTCCGGGTGAAGGATCCCGGTGCGGCATCTGGTACCTTAAGGGCGGGTATCTTGAAGAGGAACTCAGGCCATTCCGGGAAGCAAGCGTTTACGAGCTTAAAAGTGCATTTTCCGAATCCTTTTTTGAAAGTAAGAAACTGGTCTGGCTGCCCCGTAAAAGCCTGTTTTAAAAGCACCTGATATTTTTTCGTGATTCTTTTTGAGATATTTAAAAAAACATTACTTTTGCAGTCTCAATTTATACAAGGAAGGCCATGAAGAGGACATTCCAACCATCGAAACGGAAGAGAAAGAACAAGCACGGCTTCAGAAGCCGTATGGCATCTGCCAGTGGCCGCAAAGTGATCGGCCACCGCAGGACCAAGGGAAGAAAAAAACTTTCTGTTTCTGACGAACCCAGGCACAAGGTGTAATCCTTTATGCAGGTAATGTTACTTCAGGCTGTCCGGACATCTCGTGACAGCCTTTTTTATTGACGACTTCTTAAAACCAGAAGGATCATGAATTTTATACGATTTTTCTTAAGCTGGGTCTTCCTGAAACACTTTAGCATTGACATTGCCATTACCTTTTTCATTATTAGTGCAATTTTCCTTTCTCTACGGGTTTTTACCCGGCACGGACAGGCCCTCAGCGTTCCCGACCTTACCGGACTCAGCATTAGCGAGGCGGACTCAGTCCTTGCCCGGAGAAAACTGCAATTCCAGGTCGTCGATTCGGTATATTACACGAATGCAGCGCGCGGCTCGGTCATCGATCAGAATCCCCGTCCCGAGTTCAAGGTCAAGGAAAACCGTACAATTTTTCTTACCATTAATGCGTTTAATCCCGAGATTATCAGGATGCCCAACGTTGTTGGAGTGAGCCTCAGGCAGGCAGGAGCCATTATCCGGACGGCCGGACTGATGATCGGAAAACTGACCTATATACCGGATATAGCGGTAAACAACGTTCTGCAACAAAAATTCAGGGGGAACGTTATAGAAGAAGGCGATTCAATCGCCAAAGGCTCGGAAATAGACCTGGTGCTGGGCAGGGGACTCAGCAATAAAAAAACGGCCTCACCGGACCTGACAGGATTGTTGTTTGAAGAGGCCAGGCAAAAGATCACCAAACGCTATCTGAACCTTGGCGCTGTGATCTATGACCGTTCTTTTAACAATGCTGAAGATTCAGCCGCTGCATTTGTCTGGAAACAAAAGCCTGTCCATGGCAAAGAGGATGAAATACTGATCAGTCTCGGTGCTTCGGTTGATATCTGGGTGACAGTAGACTCAACCAAACTTCCCCTGCCGGAAGATCTTGAATTGCCAATGGTGGATGATGATGAATTTTAAACCCGGAATTATTATTTCTGTCCTTTGCCTGGGATCGCTTTTCGCAATTGAGGCCCAGGAAGTACTGCTGCCTGCAGGCAACCCTGCATCACCGGCATATAAGTCCAGGAAAAGCTCCGGGATAGATGTTCTGCCGGATACCCTTGAACTGCCCTTTTTCGATGATTTTTCCCGCAGCGGCTGGCTGCCCTGGCCGGAATTCTGGACAGATGAGTTCGCCTTTATCAATAATTCCTATACCCGCAATCCGGTGACCATCGGAGTGGCCACCCTGGATGCCATTAATTCTGACGGCAGCCTGAACGGATCGACCAAGCTGCCCTTCGAATCCGATTTTCTGACCTCCGTCCCCATAAACCTTGACTATCCCGGAAGAAAAGACATCTGGCTGAGTTTTTTCTATGAACCTATGGGATTGGGAGACTTTCCGGAACCATGGGATTCTCTTACCTTGGAATTCCTGTCGCCCGACAGCAGCCACTGGGAAACCGTATGGGCCGATACAGGATTTGAGGATGTTCCGGGACCAGGCGTGGATACTTT
>JAUVKJ010000313.1 GCA_030592145.1 Bacteroides sp. | reverse complement strand
TGACCCCGAAGATCCTGCAGAATTCCCAGAATTTCATCCAGGAAAAATACAATACCCCGTCCAAACCGGTAAATTTTGTATTCCATGGCGGCTCCGGCTCCAGCCGGGAAGAGATCAGGGAGGCCATCGCATACGGAGTGGTCAAGATGAATATCGATACCGATACACAGTGGGCCTACTGGGATGGAGTCAGGAAGTATGAAAAGGAGAATCATGATTACCTGCAGGGACAGATCGGGAATCCCGGGGGAGCTGATCAGCCAAACAAGAAGAAGTATGATCCAAGGGTATGGCTCAGGGAAGGTGAGAAGACCTTGGTGGAAAGACTTAAGGTTGCCTTCGAGGATCTGAACTGCCTGGACAGAAATTAGTTTTGTTTTCATAATGATATGCCGCAAAAGTCACCATTAAGGACTGAATAATATTCATTATGGCAAGTGTACCCGGTTCAGGACGTGACAGTTTTACAAGTAAATTCGGAATCATTGCCGCTACCGCTGGCTCTGCGATCGGCCTTGGAAATATCTGGAGATTCCCCTATGTGGCAGGAGAGAACGGGGGCGGAGCATTTCTTTTTCTTTACCTGGCTTTCGTGATGGCCATCGGAATTGTCGTTATGCTTTCCGAGTTTGTCATCGGAAGGAGCGCACAACGGAACACTGTAGGTGCATTTTTGAAACTGGCACCCGGAAAACCCTGGTTCCTGATCGGGATCATGGGGGTGAGTGCTGCCTTTATGATCCTGGCCTTCTATGCCGCTGTTGCAGGATGGACCCTTGAATACCTCTACCAGTCGGTAGTAAATGGATTTGCCGGTAAAAGCCCTGATGAGCTGGGAGAGATGTTTACGGCCTTCCGGGAAGGATCCTGGAGGCCCATCCTCTGGTTCCTTATATTCATGGTACTGACTGCCTCGATCGTAATATCGGGCATTCAGAAAGGAATCGAGAAATATACCAAGATCCTTATGCCCCTGCTACTGGTGATTCTCGTGATTCTCAGCATTCGTTCGCTTACCCTTCCCGGAGCAGGTGAGGGACTGCGTTTTTTATTTAAACCGGATTTCTCGAAGATCACTTCGCGAGCTGTCCTGGTGGCTCTGGGTCAGGCTTTATTCTCCCTGAGCATCGGTATGGGAACATTGATCACCTATGGTTCGTACATCAGAAAGAATGACAACCTGGCCACCACGGTCATTAGCGTTTCACTGGCGGATACCTTTATTGCCATCCTTGCCGGTGTGGCCATTTTTCCCGCGGTGTTTGCCTTTGGAATTGATCCGGCAGCCGAGGAGGGACTGGTATTCATCACCCTTCCGGGTATCTTCCAGAAGATGGCCGGGGGGTGTATATTCGCCCCGCTGTTTTTTATCCTGCTTGCGGTTGCCGCACTTACCTCAACCATATCCATGCTTGAGGTCGTGGTTGCCTATTTTGTGGAAGAGCTAAAGATGACAAGAAGAAAGGCTACCATTATTTCCGCTGTATTAATATCCATACTCGGACTGTTCGCTGCCGGATCATGGGGATGGTTCGAGAATATGACCCTGCTCGGAAATAATGTTTTCGGCCTGCTGAATTTCACAACTATAAATATTCTACTGCCCGTGGGAGGATTCTTCATTGTACTGTTCGTCGGGTGGTTCATGGGGAAGAAAGCGGTTAAAGCGGAAATCTCCAACGAAGGAAGCCTGAAGGCGAGGTTCAGGATTGTATTTGTGTTCCTCGTGAGGTTCATTGCACCGATCGCCATTGCCATTGTATTTCTGAACGGATTAGGGATTATACGATTTTAACAAAATGACATGTTCAGGAGGCTGTTCAGGGAATATCTCTCGCTTACCCGTGGCGAAAGACGCGGACTGCAGGTCCTGAGCTTTCTCGTCATCCTGCTGGTCCTGTTAAGGAGCTTCATGCCCCGGATCGTTCAGCCTCCTGCACCGGATTTTACACTCACCGGGAAGGATTTTGCAGTGTTCCTGGATTCATTACAGACACTGGATGAACTGGCGGCCGGCATAAGTGGCTTTCCTGCTGAAAGGGACGGATACCCGACAGGCAGGGAGAAATTCCCGGCCAGCAAAAATGATTGTCCTGCTGAGCTTTTTTTCTTTGATCCCAATACTGCAGATCTCGATGATCTTATTCGCCTGGGCATACCCTGCAGAACCGCCAGTATCCTGATAAATTACCGGCAGGCAGGTGGAAGTTTTGCCCGTGATTCGGACCTGCTCAGGGTATATGGCCTGACGCCGGGTATCTATGACAGATTACAGGCATATATCCGGATACACCCGGCAGAAGGGGAACAGTATTCCCCGGCCGTTTCTCAGGTTCACGGGGAAATGGCGGACAGCTCTGCCGGGCGGAAGGTCTCCTTTTTCCGGAAAAGCATTGATCCCTTTGAACTGAACCGGGCGGATACCGGACAACTGATCGAAGTCTACGGGATCGGTCCGGTGTTTGCCCGCCGCATAATCAAATACAGGGATTTGCTGGGAGGCTTTTACAGGCAGGAACAGCTGATGGAAGTATACGGATTCAGTCCACAGCAGTACGAGGAACTTTCCAGGTGCAGCTTTATCGATACCGGACTGCTCAGGAAAATCGACCTGAACCGCATGGATGCTGCCGGCCTTTCTGAACATCCCTACATTGACCGCTACCAGGCCAATGCGCTGGTCTTATACCGTGAACAGGCGGGCTCATTTTTACATGCAGACCAGGTACTTGAAATTCAGCTTCTGCCTGATTCCGTATTCCGGAGGATACTTCCATACCTGCATGCCGGCAGGTAAACCGCCGGAGATCCTGTCTCAGCAGCAAGCGTTTTTATCTGCCTCCGGCCTTCTGTCAGGTTACGTGAATCCTTCTGTACAGCCCATCATGCACGGGATTGCGTATTTTTATTTTTTTTCTGCTTATTTACTGGATATTTTCCCTGTTTTTTTGTAATTTACAGGTAAAACCACTATTAA
>JAUVKJ010000056.1 GCA_030592145.1 Bacteroides sp. | reverse complement strand
GCAAAGTAGAGTACTTTACTGTCTTCTGAAATAAATGGGTGGTCTTCGTTCAGTTCAGTATTTATTCCCTGGCCCAGGTTTTGGGGCTCCTGCCATCCCTCCGGACCCTTGTAGCTTACCCAGATATCCATGCCTCCCTGGCCGTTCTTCCGGTTACTGGCAAAGTAAAGGTCTTTGCCGTCTCCGGATATACTTGCATGTGATTCCCAGAATTTCGTGTTGACCAGCTTATTCAGGGGCCTTGCCTTGGTCCAGCGCTCATCCTCGTGAATGCTGACATAAATGTCGGAATTGAAATTGTCTTCCATGTTCAGGTACAAGTCATTTCCATCCCGGCTGATGCTGTTTACATACAGCCTGCCTTCGGGTTCCAGTTCAGCAGTTATTTGAAGCGGTTCAGTCCACTCCCCGTTTTCTTTCCTTGACAGCTTAATGGCATCATAGAACTTGAGTTTTGCCATATACACCATGACCTCCTCGTCGAAAGATACTACGGGATTGTAATCAGACGAACCTGTATTAATAATCTCACCCGTATGCTCCCGGATGTAAAAGACAGGATTTTCCATGGCTTTCCTGGCATTGTTGCAGGCCTCGATCTGCTTATCGGCATACTTTGCCATTTCAGAATCAGGATCTTCAATCAGTTCCTTGTAGGTATTATAAGCCTCGACTGCTTTATCCAGTTCGTTGGCAATCCTGCAGGCATTACCCATATAAAGCCATGCATCGTAGGGGGCCCTGGTTTCCTTGAAGATGCCTTCCTTGTAACGGGCCGTTAAATCCTGTACCGCTTTTTCAAGGTATGGTATGGCCTTATCCTTCTCACCCGGTATGTTTAGGTAGCAGATCCCTATCCTGTAGTTAATATTGGCATTGTCTTCATATCCGCGGGTATATAGCTTCTGGTATTCCGGAAGGGCGTCCGAATAGGATTCCTCAACCAGCCAGAATTCTGCTTCGTAGAAGATATTACGTAACACTTCCTTATATTCCTGCCCCTGGATGGTTCCGGACAACATGAAGAGGAGTAAAAGAACAGACTGAATCTTTTTCATGTGAGGATATTTTTTCTGTAGTATAGCAAATTTAAAATATAATTGGAATAATTGAAAAAAGTTTTTCACATATTGAAGGTGCAATGGAAGTAAAAATCTCATGCAGATCAGCGGATTACAGCCGGACACGGCCTGTACAGGGCATTCGGCATAATTCAGATGGAACCGGATCATCTAACTTCCGGTAGTATCCCCGGAAGGCCGGATCAGACTGTTTCGTCCTCTTTTTCCGGTTTTCTTCTTTTTCGCGCAAATAAAAGTACCAGGATGATCAATGCAATTCCTCCCAGGACGAGGAAGATCCAGCCCTTTCCGGATTTACTTTCATATTCCGGACGCGAGGGTATCGGTATTTCTTCGATCATGGGTTCATGTTCCATGATTTTCAGGAGATTAAGGAAGAGCCTGATCACGTCATCCTCGGAATAGTCATAGAATTTGGCCTGTTCGATCAGATAATTATAGAGATTATCCAGAGTGCGGATATTATTTTGTTCAATGTCCAGGTTCAGAAGCAGATTCAGCAATTCTCCCGAGGATGTTCCGATCAATAGTTTGACGATTTCCCTGAGGTCGTCGGTTTCCAGGTAATCCAGGAGCAGGATGATCGCGTCTTCGCTGGTGTAATCATTATTTTCCGCCTCGTTCATTAAATGGGATATCAGTTCAACCGGACTTTTAATGCCTTCTTCTTCCGTATCCAGTTCTTCAAGGACCTTAAGCAGGTCTCCCGATGCGATCTCTGTCAGGTTTCCGATAAGCTCGTTTAGTTCTTCACGCTTCGAGAGGAGTGAGAACAGCTTGTTGACATCTTCGGGTTCATAACCGTAATTGTCAGCCTCTGACAGAAGGTATTCATACAGTTCCTGCAGGTTGCTTATGCCGGAAAGATCCACTTCCTTCAGGGCCCTGCTCAGGGAGTCATTGCTGGAGATAAGGAGAAGCTGGTCCCTGTAAGCGGCAAGTTGTTCCGCCTGCATCTTTTGGAGGATAAGGTCGTGTACATCCTGGCGTGTGTAGGTGTGCTCATCCACATGATCTCTTAGCCAGAAGATCAGCTCTTCCTCGCTGTTGATCCCCTCTTCTTCCAGGTTCAGACTCACAAGCACTTCCTGCAGTTCCCCTTCAGAAAGTTCCTCAAAGTCCTGACGCAGCATTTCGGCCGCTTCTTTCTCATTCACCGGTGTGATCAGCAGCAGGAGGTCTGCATCCTCAACAGAATAATCCTGATTTGCGGCCTGTTCAATCAGATACTGGTTCAACTGTACAGCTGTGATAATACCGAGAGTTGCCAGATCGATCCCTGAAAGGAAGGTTTTGAGATCGCCTGTAGCGTTTTTGGTCAGCCTGTCCAGATATTCCTGCAGTCCTTCTTCCATCCCGGCCTGGCTTACGGCATCCTGTACATCCGTAACTGCAGTGATTTCGGGCTTCGGGGTAAATATAATGCGGACATCTTTGTAGCTAAGGTTTCCCCGCCTGTCGATCAGTTTGAATTTCAGGAGGTTGTCTCCAGGGACCGGCACGTAGGTATAAATGAAATGCCGCTTTGCAACAGGGAAGGAATCCTGCCTGACCTGCTGTCCTTCCTGTATTACATTCACGTACAGATCTGCTTTCCGTTCCAGGATCAGGTCGATTTCAAGGCTGTCTCCGGTCTCTACCAGGATCAGGGTGTCTTTGACCCTGATATCATCCTGGATCCTGATCAGGTCTTCAAGGTGTTTGGCCTGGGTGAGAAGGATGGCCTGTTTCAGTAAGAGATCTTTTTCCATGTACCCCTCCGGGATCACGAATGCAGTGGTGGCAGGTTCAATGTCCTCGCCTTCAATGAGAAGTTCGTATTCTCCTGCCGGAGCCTCAAAAGAGAATTCGCCAGACTGTGGATCGGCAATGGCAATGGCAACGGTATCTCTGGAGTGCTGTTCGATAACTGCGATCCGGACCGGGTGGGTAAGGTTTTCGACAGTTTCGATGCCAAGTATTCCCCTGACCTGGAACTTCCGGGGATGTGTTTCGGAAAATATTTCGTAAAGATAGATGTCTGTCCGACCGTAACCGCCTTCGATAAGCCGCGGGTAATAGGCAAATGTGCCGTTCCTTACGGGAACGAAGAATACATCATCGTCGGTAGTGTTGATTGGATAGCCTGCATTGATGGGAACAGACCATTCCCCGTCTTCCAGCATGGTAGAATAAAAAACATCGTATCCCCCCATATTGTAATGCCCGTAGGAACTGAAGTAGAGGGTTTTACCATCGCAGGTAAGGAAGGGTGTTTCCTCGTTGTAGCGGGTGTTGATAGTGGGACCAAGATTTACCGGCACACCCCATTCCCCGTCTTCTCCCCTGATGGAAAAATAAATATCCAGTCCCCCAAATGTGCCCTTCCTGTTGCTCGTTAAAAACAAGGTATCGCCTGAACGGGAAAAACAGGCATGGGATTCCCAGTATTTTGTGTTTATATTTTCATTCATCCTGACGGGGGGGGTCCAGAACCCATCCTCAAACTTGCTGGTATACAGGTCGCCGATAAAATTGTCGCTGCGGTAGAGGATCAACTCATCGCCTTCATAATTCAGGGCGGTCGGGTAGGCATCCTCATCCACTTTTAACTCCTCCATCAGGATCCTTGGGAAGGACCATCCGTCCTCCATCTTCTCACAGTAAGCAAGAGCATCATAGAATGGTTGTTTCTGGATGTACACCATTTTACTCTCATCGCCTGAAATAACGGGGTGCACATCAGAAAACCGGGTGTTGATCCGGTCACCGAGGTTCCATACCTCGAAATCGACCGGGCGTTTTTCAAGTTCTTTGGCATTCTCACAGGCCCTGATTTGTTCATCCACCAGATCCAGATCATACAATTCCGGATCTGCCTGCGATTTAAAATTTTCATAGGTCTCGATCGCTTTGTCCAACTGTCCGTTAATCCGGTAAGCATTGCCCAGGTAAAAGATGACTTCAAGGGGGGCCCTGGTTTCCCTGAAGCTGTTTTCCTTAAATTTCAGGTTAACGTTCTGTGAAGCTTTTTCAAGGTAGCGGATGGATTCACTCTTCCTGTAAGGATCGTTCAGATAGCACACCCCCATCTTAAAGTTGATGTTGTCGTTATCCGGGTATTGTTTGTTGATGGGCCCATAATAGGGAAGGGCTTCAAGGTATTCCTCGAAGAGGAAATAGGATTCCGCTTCCAGGAACATTTCCCGGTATTCCGGTCCTATCTGGGGGAGGGCGGTTCCCGCCAGGATGGCAAACAGCAGCATTAGTAAGGTGTAGCGTTTCATATGTTTTTGGCAATCAAGGTGGATATTGACAAATTTAGTAAATATCATGAAAGAAAATAAACCCATCCTGCTTCAACAGGCATCTCTGCATTTTATTTTTGACCGAAGTATCAGATAAACCATATTAATGCACCTTCTTGTACTGTCAAATAATCCTTTCAGAATCAAAGCCCTGCAGGTAGTCCCCTATGCTTTTGAGAAATGTTCCGCCAAGAGCACCGTCCACCACCCGGTGATCATAGGCAAGAGAGAGTATCAGCATATGCCGTATGCCAATGGCATCGCCTTCGGGTGTTTCCACCACTGCAGGCTTTTTAACAATTGCGCCAACGGCAAGGATGGCGACCTGGGGCTGATTGATGATGGGAGTTCCTGCAATGTTCCCGAACTGACCCATGTTTGTGACCGTGAATGTACCGCCCTGGATGTCGGCCGGCAGCAGTTTACCGGCCCTGGCACGTTCGGCCAGGTCATTGACTTTGGCCGATAGTCCCGGAAGGTTAAGCGTATCCGCATGATGGATCACCGGGACGATCAGGTTCCCGTCTGGCAGTGCTGTGGCCATGCCGGGATTGATCTCCTGTTTCCGGATGATTTTGTATCCGTCAACGGAAACATTGATGCGGGGATGCTCTTTAAGTGTCTTGATGACCGCTTCCATAATCAGGGTCGTTATGGTCAGCTTCTGTTTGTATTTTTTCTCGAATTCTTCCCTGACCCGGTTCCTCCAGAGGATCATTTCAGTGACGTCCGATTCCACGAAGGAAGTAACGTGGGGGGCCACCTTCATGGAGTACACCATGTGGTCTGCAATGAGTTTTCTCATCCGGTCCATCTCCTCTACCGGGGATTCTTTCACACCCCTTCCGGGGACGGGTCTGCCGGTGCCGGCCGTTTGCTTTTCCGTCGACATGGTTTCGGATCTATCCCCGGGGGCATCACCGGCTGTTTTCCATGCCGGGGACCTGCTTGCAAGGTAGGCCTCCACATCGGCTTTGGTGATCCTGCCCCTGATTCCGCTGCCACGGATTCCCTGGATTTCTGCAGGTGAAAGCTCGTTTTCCCTGGCAATCTTTCTTATTACCGGTGAAAGGAAGGCCACATCCGGGAAAATCATGGCTGATGGTGTTGCTGCGGGCTTTTCAACAGGCGGTGAAGCGTTCCCGGGTTCCGGGGTTTTGAGTACGGGGGCATCCGCTTTAATACCCGCATCCTCTTTCGTGGCGATGATGGCAAGCACCTGGCCTACCTTTGCAGTATCCCCTTCCTCAAGCAGAATCTTATGGATAATGCCGCTTCCGGGTGAGGGTATTTCACTGTCCACTTTGTCCGTTGCTACTTCAACAACGGGTTCATCGGCTTCAACCTGCTTTCCTTCCCGGACAAGCCAGCGTGTTATTTCGGCTTCGATAATCCCTTCGCCCATGGCGGGCAGGATAATTTCAATCATTGTTTGTTGTCAGATTGGATAAAAATAAGGAATTTTTCAGGGAGAGATCAAATTATTGCTGCTTTCTTCCGATCTGGCGGATGCTTCTTATAAGTATCCCTGCATCCGTAAATACGCTGTAATTTCTTACATACAATAAATTCAGATTATCCATTGTGTCCTGCGGTATGTCCTCTCCGCCAAGAGCATCCGAGGGATAAAGAATCCCGGGCCGGATGCTGGGAAGCCTTGGCTGCACAGGCGAGGGATGAAAGCCAACCCAGGAATACTTACCAGTCAGAACGTTGAGGATGTTCAGAAAAGCCTGACCCGGATTCTTCATCGCAAAGATCAAAACGGGATAGAAAACCAGTAGCAGCATGGCTGAGAGGAAGTCAAACAGGCGTTTGATCCGTTTGTTTGATCTTTTTGTAATAGATTCGAAATCAATAAGATAGATATCCCCCGGCGTGCTTATGGAATGGCTGCCGATAATAGACAGGCTGGCTGGCGGGGCAATTTTATATTCCACCCTTCCATTGCACAGAGTCATCATAAGACCGATGATATCCTGCGAGGATACATCGCTGGCACAAAATATAAGCTCGTCAATATTTTTGATCTTTATGATCTCTCCTAGTTGGTTAATATGCCCGACGTAGGCGTCATCATCCACGGGTTCAGGGTTCACAAACCCTACAATATTCAGTTTAGATTCAGCTCTGCGCAGCAGGGATTCGACACGATTGGCTTCTTCCTGTTTCCCAATGATTATCAGCTTTTTATTTTTTCTAACCTCGAACCTGAAGCCGGTTATGCGAATGATATGGAATAAAATGCTGAGCAGGTAGATTGATACGGTGGCCCAGGCTGCTCCGAGAAGGAGAAGGGCCCTTGAAAAGCGAAGGCTTTCAGGCAGGAGTGCGTAAACGACAAGGATCACACCGGTGCCCACGAAGATCCCCTTAAAAAGGTTAAATGGTTTTACGGGTGTGTCATAGGCCCCGGAAAAGAACAGTGATAACAGCCAGATTAGTATGTAGGCGGGAACAACAATCGTCATATATTCTTGTGGGTACTGGGATGTTCCCTGGAATCTGTAATGCTCCCAGACCGGTTTGATCAGGTAAAATCCCAGATAAACCAACGCTGCCTGAACAGTGGGAGTGGAAAAATTTCTTACAAAACGCCTGATGAGGGCCAGGAGCGCCCTGAAATAAATGGCCAGGTTGATGATCAGGGAAAAACTTCTTGCCATTTTCCTGGAAAAATGCTTCCGGGCAAATATGCGCATCGCATTATAAAACGTCATGACATAATTAAGGCTGCCCTTTTTTGTGCTTTCCCCCTTGTAATGGATAATGGTTGTTTCGGGGTAATAAATATTCATATATCCTGCATTTAGCAGCCGGTATGAGAGGTCAATATCCTCTCCGTACATAAAGAAACTCTCATCAAGGAGCCCGACCTTGTCAAGGGCAGATTTGCGAAGCATCATAAAAGCTCCCGGCAGAATCTCAACGGAATGGATCTCGTCCTTGTCCAGGTACCCAAGGTGGTATTTGCCGAATACCCTGGATTTCGGGAAAAGTCTTGACAGCCCGAAGATCTTGTAGAAAGCCACCCTGGGTGTGGGGAGGGAACGCTTTGATTCCGGAAGAAAATCTCCTTTTCCGTCGATCATCTTAACCCCCAATGCGCCTGCGTTTTGGTGTTCATCCATATACCATACGCATTTCACCAATGTATCCTCTTCGATCACCGTATCCGGGTTCAGCAACAGGATGTACTTTCCGTGAGATTCCCGGATGGCCTGGTTATTAGCCATTGAAAACCCCAGGTTTTCATCATTACGTATAAGTTTGACCTCCGGGAATTTTTCCTGTACCATGGAGCAGGATCCGTCCACGGAGTTATTATCGACAACAAATACCTCGGTCTTGGTCTCCCCGCTTGCCCGATTTACCGAATGCAGGCATTGTTCCAGGAAGTATTTAACGTTATAATTGACAATGACAATGGACAGGTCCATAGACGGGGGTCTGGTGACAATAGAACGAATACGAATTTAGAAAATTATTGCCATGAATCGAATTTGTCCCATAAAACCTACTGAATTTCGTCGGGAGCTACCGTGATAATCATCAAGATCTACGGGCGGAAATCGCTCAGCGATTTCTATAAAACGTCCTCAAGGATAACCTGGTTCCGGGTAAGGTCCCCGATCTCCTCCCGTTTCCTGATGAGGTGATCCTTTTTCTTATGGATCAACACCTCGGCTGGACGGTACCTGGAGTTGTAGTTGGAGGACATGGCGAAACAATAAGCCCCCGCATTTTTAAAAGCCAGGATGTCTCCCTCCGAGATTTCACTGATCTTGCGGTTCCATCCGAATGTATCGGTTTCGCAGATGTATCCCACCACGGTATAGATTCTTGTTTTTCCGATGGGACTGGAAACATTGATGATCTGATGAAAGGCGTCATAGAACATGGGCCTGATGAAATGGTTCATTCCGGTGTCAAGTCCGGCGAAAACGGTAGACGTAGTCTGCTTGACCACATTGACCCGGGCCAGGAAATACCCTGCTTCGGATACCAGGAACTTACCGGGTTCAAAGGCCAGGGTAAGTTCCCTTCCATATTCCTTGCAAAAATCATTGAACCTTTTTGAAAGGCTTTTACCGAAGGCCTCTATATCCGTGAAATGATCCCCTTCCCGGTAGGCGACCTTGAAACCTGAACCAATATCTATGCATTGCAGATCGGGGAAATTCCTGGCTGTATCAAGCAGGATTTCAAC